>CBFHRK010000001.1:0-77079 GCA_965658225.1 Flavobacteriales bacterium
ATGGCGCCCGTATCGATGTAAACGAAGTTTAATTTCCCAGCAAGCTCGCGAGCCATAGTACTTTTACCCGTGCTTGAATGCCCATCAACGGCGATTATTATCGGTCGTTTCATAAGATCATTAAATACCTCCGAGAAGGGTTTCTAAATTCGTACTTATGCTGAAGTGATTTGAAGCACCTGATACGTGGTAAGTAGCCCGCCCGTAATCCAATCGGAATTTCTTTAAACGGAGTCCAAATCCCCATGAAAATCCCGCTCCCGATCTACGGGTGGCTATCGCCATTTCTTGTGATCGGCGGAAGTTATAACCTGCGCGAATATTGAATGCCGACTCGGGAAACAGCTCTGCTCCAATCACGAAATGACTCATTACCTTTTGGCCAAAAGTAGCTTCCGTATTGATTGGGTCACCTGTTAATGGGTCTGTTTGATTGGCATTGGGATCGTCGTACGTTAAATTGATTTGCTCCAAATGTTCGGCGGCAATATGCCATCGAAGTGGCATGTGTTCCGGCTTCCCGCTGATGGCCATTTTCAATTCAAAAGGCACCGGCTCGCGATTACCACTATAACTTGTTATTTGTAGGCCTACGTTACTCACTATAAAACTGGCCGTTAAATCGCTGTTTTTGGCATGCCAAGAGACTGCATAATCGGAGGCGAGCCCTATACTCCCGTATCGCTCCATCGCCGAAATAATTAGTTTTACGTTTGCACCCACACTCCAGCTTGAATCAAGCCACATGCCGTATCCGGCCGTTAGGGCGACATCGGAACCCGAAAACTCCCCTAAAATATTCCCGAATTCATCGGCCTCTGTAAACGTTCCGTAATTGACGTACTTTACCCCCATGCTCAGAACACCGTTCTTCAGCTTTCGTCCATAAGCGATTTGACCGTAATTGACATCATCGAAGTAATTGACATAATTCAACGACAGTTGTCCGGTAGACGCTTCGGTTAAAACGGACGGGTTCCAGAGCCCCACGTTGATATCGCCATCGGGCGTAGCAAGCAACTCCCCGCCCATTGCGGCCACTCGGGGCGACATAACCAAGGTGAGGAATTCATAAGCGTGACGACCGCCCGGTTGGGCAGACGCTTGAACAAGGAGCAATAAGGCAATCCCGAAGAATCCTTTTTTCATGGGCGCAAGATAGTAGATGTAATTGTAACGAAAGAAGAGAAACGCTATTGCGCAGAGCCATTCTTGAAATATAGAATAAGTGTCACCCTACGGATCTCATCAAGACTAAATAAAAAGGTGACCTGCATCACAGTAGTTCGTTTCGAAACGGTCTATTTTCGCCGTATATTGGTGAAACGTACACCGTTCAATATGGAAAAAGCTAAAATAGAAAGTAAAGGAATTCACGAACTCTACGCCCAAGAAGGCGAAAAGGCCGCGGAAGTATTGTGGGGAAATTCGGACAAAGGCATAAACAGGAGAGGGTTTTTATCGAAAACGGCGTTGACCGCGCTCGGGACTGTTTTGGGGGCCCCTATGGTTTTTGGATCTAATTTTCCGGCACGACTCATACCCGCACTGCTGGCAGATTCGGATGATCCTTTTGAACTAGACGGGAAAAGTCGTGAACTCACTGTACTAAATGATCGCCCTTGGAACATTGAGACTCCAGCTCATTTGCTTGACGATCGCGTGACGCCGGCCGATAAATTCTTCGTACGAAACAACGGCCGACTCCCCGCGGACTTTAATGCGGCCACCTGGACCTTGACTA
This sequence comes from Flavobacteriales bacterium, assembly GCA_965658225.1. GTDB lineage: Bacteria > Bacteroidota > Bacteroidia > Flavobacteriales > ECT2AJA-044 > ECT2AJA-044. The sequence continues at coordinate 1,745 of CBFHRK010000001.1, forward strand.
TAGAGGGTGAATCGGTTAAAGCGCCGAAAACCTATACTATTCAAGAACTCAAGTCAAAATTCAAAGAATACACCTATCAATTGGTTTTGGAGTGCGGTGGAAACGGCAGAGCCGAATTTAATCCGCCCGCCAAAGGAAATCAATGGACGACTGGCGGGGTGGCCTGCGCCGCATGGACGGGCGTACGCTTGAAAGATATTTTGAACGATGTTGGACTCAAAAGCGATGCCGTTTATATTGGGTACGAAGGGGCGGATATTCACCTCAGTGGAGATCCAGATAAAGTGGTTATTTCTCGGGGCGTACCCATTGAAAAGGCGCTTCAAGATGAATCGATTATCGCCTATGAAATGAACGGAGCGCCCATTCCGAAATACAATGGATACCCTTTGCGATTGGTGTTGGGCGGTTGGCCAGCGAGTGTTTCTGGAAAATGGCTTACTAAAATTCTGGTGCGCGACCGAGTGCACGACGGACCAAAGATGGAAGCTCCCAGTTATCGAATTCCCTGCGAGCCCGTGGAGCCGGGTGCTGAAGTCAAAAATGAGGACATGTGTATTATTGAATCGATGCCCGTGAAATCCTTGATTACCTATCCGAAAACCGGCGGCATATTGGACTTCGGCAAAAAGTTAAAGGTTCGCGGACATGCTTGGGCTGGCGAACGCAATGTCAAAAGCATGCAAGTGAGCATCGATTTTGGCGCTACGTGGCAACTGGCCGAATTAGAAGCGCCAATTAACCGTTTGGCATGGCAACACTGGGAAGCCACCTTGGATTTTCCTCAGAAAGGTTATTATGAAGTTTGGGCGAAAGCCACAGATGACCAAGGCGTTTCCCAACCCATGATTACTCCCGGATGGAACCCAAAAGGCTATTTGAATAATGCAACACACCGCATTGCAATTAAAGTTGTTTAAGTAGGTCGTGCGGATGAAGGAAGGGAATAACAAAGAATCTGTTTTAAAGCTACTTTCGAGCCTAACCGGCTTGGTGGTATTGTCCATGATGCTGGTATCTGTGTTCTCCATTTATTTAATCCGGCCACAGACCTTTGACGTGGGCCACCTGTTTCCCGATCCGCCCGAGAGGGCGAAAGCGAGCAATTTAGCGACTGAAGATGCCTCTGAAAAAGTTGAAAACGGAATCCACTTGGCAACGGGACTTGTATTCGATGATCGATTCGACATTGTACGATCGAGCTGCACTTCCTGTCATAGTGCCAAGCTCATTACGCAGAATAGAATGTCGCGAGATAACTGGGAGAAGACGATTCGCTGGATGCAGGAAACGCAGAAGCTGTGGGACCTAGGGCCAAATGAACCCATGATATTAGACTATTTAGCAGAGTATTACGCACCGGTCAGTTTTGGTCGACGCAAAAACTTAGAAATAACAGAATGGTACGTAATCGAATAATAGGAATCGTTTTAATTCTTATAGTATTTGGGGCCTGCGGCCCGAAAGAAAACAGTTCGGCGGTGGAAGAAATTTCCGATTCCCCAATGGAAGTTGCTGTTTCAGACCTCAGCCCCTATTTGCTCAGTATCTCGGAAGCGGAGAATGCGGCGAACATCGATTCTTACGTATTCATCGACCTTCGGAAAAAAGAGGCCTTTCAAACAGGACATATCCCCGGAGCCCGCTCGGTATGGCGGCCAGATATTCAAAACTTGGACCTCCCCTATGGCGGAATGCGCGCAACTAAAGAGTCGCTCGCCGAACTGATGGGCAAACTCGGGATTTCAACCGAAAAAAAGATTGTCATTTACGACGAAAAAGGCAATGTGGATGCTGCACGCTTATGGTGGATGCTGCAGCTGTACGGTCACGAAGATAGCTACCTGTTTAACGGTGGGCTTTCTGCCTGGAAAAACGCCTCATTGCCATTAGATACGGCTGATTCAAATCATGCCACTACCCTATTTGAATTTACCGGTGAGGGGAAACAAGACTGGTTAGCAAACAAAGAGGAGGTACTTGATTTTTCTCAAAGTAATTCGGGGGTTTTACTGGACACTCGGAGCGAAAAGGAGTTTACCGGAGAAGAAATGAAATCAGGTGCGTTTCGCTCGGGTCACATTCCTGGGGCAAAATGGATCGATTACATCTACGCCATCCGTTACAATAGCGATCAAGAGTTTTTGACACTTGAAGAATTAACTGAAGTGTATACTTCGATGGGCGCTTCCAAAGACACGCCCATTATTGTTTATTGTCAAAGTGGTGTTCGATCGGCGCACACAACCTTTGTTCTTCGGGAGTTGTTAGGATTCGAGAATGTGAAGAATTACGACGGATCGTGGATCGAGTGGAGTTATTTTAATGAATTGCCTATCGCGGTGGTTTCGAAAGACGAAACACCCTAAAAAGAAAGCTATATGGAACGTTATTTTGATGCCTTTTGGCAAGCAACAACCAATTTCGCAGGATATACTTGGCGCGAAATTACATTTCAAGTAGATCCTTGGTATGTGAATTATTTCTGGTGGCTGGTGGTACTTTCGCTGGCTGTATGGGGACTTGAAATTGCCTTCCCGTGGAGGAAAAACCAAGCCATTGTTCGCAAAGACTTCTGGCTCGATGCATTCTACATGTTCTTCAACTTTTACATTTTTAAGATTGTCATTTTCATGGCGTTCTCTGAATGGACGTGGATGTTCGTGTCCGATATTTTTGGACAAGGTTGGGAAAACAAGCTCATATTGGTTGACATGCAGAAGTACCCGCAGTGGTTACAGTTACTCGTGTTCTTCGTGGCAACTGATTTTGTTCAATGGTTTACACATGTGCTTTTGCATCGCGTACCTTTCTTTTGGCGCTTTCACAAGGTGCACCACAGTGTGGAGGAAATGGGCTTTGCCGCCCACCTCCGCTATCACTGGATGGAAAACGTATTCTACACCCCAATGAAGTACATTATGGTAATGCTGATTGGGAATTTTTATCCTAGCCAAGCTTTTATCGTATTCTACGTTGCAATCGCCATTGGGCACTTGAATCACGCCAATATCCATCTCACCTACGGGCCTTTAAAGTATATTTTCAATAATCCAGTGATGCACTTGTGGCACCATGTATACAATTTGCCTAACGGCAAGAAATACGGGCTCAACTACGGAATCTCTTTGAGCCTATGGGATTATATTTTTGGAACGGCGAGTATCCCAGAAGACGATGCGAATATCAAACTAGGTTTTCCAGGAATGAATCACTTTCCAAAAACGTTTTGGAGTCAACTCGGCTACGGCTGGAATTTAACGAAATTCGAAAAAAAGGAAGAGTGACCATCAGGCCGCCAGGCCCAATAAAAAGAATACAAAAGCGCAGTAGAAAACCCATTATTTGGCAAGGGCATGCATTGGCATCTGATTCATCCCAAAAAAATTAGCTGAGTTTCTTTGGTTGGATTAAAATTGATGCGTGTAACCAATGATCATGTTCGTTTGGAAGTGCGTGAGCTTTGTTTCTGTTGGAACCGTACCCGTTAACACCTCATACGTTTCGTCATTGAAATCTATTGGATTAACCATATTTGCAATAGGTTCTCGGTCATCAGCTTTTCCGGTGGCTAAATGAAAAACTAGGGTGAATTTTCCCGATTTTGTTGGCACAGTGAAACCCGCATTGTAATGTATAAAATCAATTTCCAGGGGGAGTAAGGACATAGCTCCTTCCCATTCCTTGGATTGCTCTGTTCGGTGATAATATTTGTCCGTTCTAAACCCTCCATGTACACTCCACCCATTCTTTAAAAAGTGTTCATAGCCGATTCCCCAGTTAAATACAGCGCGGTTACTTTCATAGATAGTCATGTAATTAGGGCGCTCAAGAAAGGGCTCCAGAAAGGGCGGATTGATTAGATCCCGCCGTTGATCTCCTCGAATTACGGCGTAGGTATCTATCGAGAAGAAGTATTCACCAGACCACATTATCCTTGCCGATTGAAGCGCATATTCAGCTCCGAATCCAATTGATAAAGGCTTTTTATGATTGGTTGAAATCTTTTTGATTTTGTCACTTACTCGATAGTCGAACAGACCATTTACTAAGGTATAGTCCAGAGAGTACGGTTTTCCTAAATTTTGCTGTTGTTGGTCACGCGTTACGTACCCTAAATCAATAAGTGGCATGCTTAAATTGATACTTGGTGCGGTTGCAGTAAGCCCTAATTTTAAACGCCCTTTTTCAAATGCTAAGCCTGCTTTCAGAATCACTTGGAAGTTTTCAAACTGAACTCTTTGAAGTGTTGTGTTTCTGGTTGTGTACCATGGTACAGTAGTTCCGTCTGGCAAATTCACAAAATTCGTCATTGGATAAGCTTCCAGGACCTTTTCAAATCGATTCAATTGCCAACGATAAGTCCCGAATACCGAGAGCCCAAAAGAAAAGTAATCATTTAAGGGTCTTCCTACACCAATGCCAACCCATTGCTCGCTGAGTTCTTGGAAATAATCCAATGAACCTGAAAAATGCTCTAAACCATCGATGGATTGGATAACATCAAAATCTTCTTCATGACGCTCATTAATGATCTTGAACCCGTAATGTCTTGAGAGCCAGTTAAAATTTATATGCCAAGGATTTTCCTCTTTGCCTACCTCAAAAACACCACTGAGCATTTGAGGGTAGAGTAAATATCCCCCTGTAAATACATCAACTTCTGGCCCTAGCCCATTTTCGAGCTTAAAATAGCGGTAACCATATACGTTCCCGGAGACAGAAATATCTGGATCCTTGATAAACCCCAGCGCGCCCGGATTGTAAAAAGCAGCACTGTTATCTCGCACCCCTGCAATCACATTTCCCGCAACTGCCGAACTCGGTGCTCCAAAAGTTTGAAACCAATAATTATTGTCTTGGGCCGATATCCCGGAATGAATGAATACAAAAATGAAGAGGATCACCTTCGCCATAGCCCGAAGATACACAACTAACTGTCATTTTTTAGACCAAATATTGAGATCCTTAGGGTCCTGAACCTTTTGCTTTAATAAGGCGAGTTCAAGAACCTCATCCATGTACTCTACATAGTGGAATTTCAATCCCTTTACGTACTGCTCAGGAATTTCTTCAATATCTTTTCTGTTTTCAGCACAAAGTATGAGCTCTTTGATGTCGGCCCGCTTTGCGGCTAAGATCTTCTCTTTAATTCCGCCAACCGGCATCACGCGTCCTCTCAGCGTGATTTCACCTGTCATGGCCAATTTAGCTTTCACTTTACGCTGCGTGTACAAAGAAGCCAAACTGGTTAGCATGGTAACTCCCGCCGAAGGACCATCTTTAGGAGTCGCTCCGGCCGGTACGTGAATGTGCAAGTTCCAATGATCAAAAATGCGGTAGTCGAGCCCGAGCTTATCCGCATTCGATTTCAAATACTCAAAGGCAATCGTTGCGCTTTCTTTCATCACATCGCCCAGGTTTCCTGTGAGCTTCATCATTCCTTTTCCTCTGCTTAAAGAGGATTCGATAAAGAGAATATCTCCGCCGCTAGGCGTCCATGCAAGTCCGGTTACCACCCCAGCTACGCTGTTGTCTTGATAGCGTTCGCGATTTACCTTTTCAGGCCCGAGAATATCCGTCACTTGCTCCACTCCTACTTTCTCCGAAAACTCCTGTTCCATAGCAATGCTTTTCGCCGCGTTGCGAACGACTTTTGCGATTTGCTTTTCAAGTCCACGAACTCCCGATTCACGGGTGTAGCGCTCAACAATGTACTCCATTCCCTTTTTGGAAATTTGTACCTGACCTTTCTTAATTCCGTGCGCTTCAATTTGCTTTGGCAACAAATGGCGTTTGGCTATTTCAACTTTTTCTTCAACGGTGTATCCAGAAATTTCAATAATCTCCATTCGGTCGCGCAATGCAGGCTGAATAGATTGCAAGCTATTCGCAGTGGCGATAAACAAAACTTTAGACAAATCGTACCCCATTTCAAGGTAGTTATCGTAAAATTCACTGTTCTGCTCTGGATCGAGCACTTCCAACATAGCCGAACTGGGGTCGCCATGTAAATCGCGCGTGAGCTTGTCAATTTCGTCCAATACAAACACTGGATTCGAAGTCTCGGCCTTTTTTAGGCTTTGAACAATTCGTCCGGGCATGGCTCCGATATAGGTTTTGCGGTGACCGCGAACTTCCGCTTCATCGCGCAACCCGCCCAAGCTCATGCGCACATACTTCCGACCTAAAGCTCGTGCAACGGATTTCCCTAACGAAGTTTTACCAACCCCGGGAGGACCATACAAACATAAAATTGGCGCTTTCATATCGCCCTTCAATTTAAGTACGGCCAAGTGTTCAATTATGCGTTCTTTCACTTTCTCAAGCCCATAGTGATCGCGATCAAGGACTTTTTGGGCGTGTTTCAAGTCGAAGTTATCCGCTGAATATTCGTTCCACGGAAGTTCGAGCAATAGGTCCAAATAATTCCGCTGAACCGTGAAATCGGGCGCTTGAGAATTCATTCTTCGAAGCTTGTTTAGCTCCTTCATAAATGTTTCTCCAACTTTCTCCGGCCAGTTTTTTGAGGCTGCCTTTTGTTCCATTTCCTGAAACTCGGCTTCAAACGTTTTATCGCCTAATTCTTCTTGAATCGTTTTCATCTGCTGATGCAAGAAGTATTCGCGCTGTTGCTTATCGATGTCTACTTTTACTTTACTCTGAATTTCATTCTTCATTTCAAGCAATTGCAGCTCAGAAGTAAGGTGTTTCAGTGTGTGCTGAGATCGAACATTGAGTTCGGCCATTTCGAGCATCTTTTGTTTCTCTCCAACTTCCAAATTCATATTTGATGAAATGAAGTTGACCAAAAAGCTCGGGCTCTCAATATTATTGATCGCAAAAGAAGCCTCGGACGGGATATTCGGCGAGTCCTTGATGATTTGAAGCGCTAAATCCTTGATAGCGACAACGGTAGCATTAAACTTTTCATCGTTCTGCTCCGGCTTCACCTCTTCCATTGGGCGAATCAAAGCTTTAAAATACGGATCTGTCTCCGTCATTTTCTCCAGATGGAAACGCTTTTTCCCTTGGATAATAACCGTTGTATTCCCATCAGGCATACGGAACATACGAATGATGCGCGCCATGGTTCCCACCTTGTACACGTCGTTCTCCGCAGGTTCTTCAATTTTTTTGTCTAGTTGAGCAACTACACCAATCGTTTTATCTCCGGCGTAGGCGTCTTTAATGAGTTTAATGCTTTTATCGCGGCCTACGGTGATAGGAATTACTACTCCTGGGAATAGAACGGTGTTTCGAAGTGGAAGAATAGGCAAGTCTTGCGGTACTTCTTCTGCATTCATTTGCTCCTCATCTTCAGAGGTCATTAGCGGAATAAACTCGCTATCCTCTTCCGTATAAGATCCAGATGAAAAGCCGCGTATGTCAAAATCGGATAAATCCATATTGTCGTATTGTCAGTTTGAGGGCATGTTTTAGCCCTTTCGGGCGGATGTTCCCTATAAGCAATGGTCGTGCCACAGAAGAACCTGTCAGGTTACTTCCCTTCTTGCGCCTCCTGATAGAGGTGCTCAAAAATGGCGCGTTCCATATCGTCAAAAGGAACACTTCTTCGCTCCATTACGCGCTCAGCCACTTCTTCAGCCTTCCCTAATTTGAAATCAGTCATTCCTCCAGCGCCTCCCCAACTAAAGCTAGGAATAAAGTTTCGGGGAAAGCCCCCGCCGAAAATATTGGCAGAGACTCCTACAACCGTTCCTGTATTGAACATAGTGTTAATGCCACTTTTACTGTGGTCGCCCATAATTAAACCACAAAACTGTAACCCTGTTGGAATAAATCGTCCCGCCGGATAATTCCACACTTTGACCTCAGCGTAGTTGTTTTTGAGGTTCGAATTATTCGTGTCGGCACCGAGATTGCACCATTCGCCGATTACACTATTGCCCAAGAAGCCATCGTGCCCTTTGTTCGAATAGCCAATGAGAATAGAGTTGTTGACCTCGCCTCCAACTTTAGAATGGGGTCCGACCGTAGTTGCACCGTATATTTTAGCCCCCATTTTTAGCGTGGAATGATCGCACAGAGCCAATCCGCCGCGCACTATGGAGCCTTCCATAATAGTGGCTTCTGCTCCGAGGTATATGGGGCCGGTGGTGCTATTAAGAGTGGAAGCCTCCGCTGACGCTCCTTCTTCTAAAAAGATACGATCACCAATCAGGGTATTGGTCGCTGAAATTGGCGCGCTTGCTCGTCCCTCCGTGAGGAGGTTGAAATCATTTTCTAATTCAAGGGCGTTATTGCTAAACAAATCCCACGGATACTGAATATGAACGAAAGGACCTTCGAAATACACCGACTTCATGCTTTCGACAGCCCCCTCTTCCATGCCTTGAAGATCCGTTTTACAAGCAATCAAGATCCCCTCTTCATCCGTATCGGACTTCGCCCGAAGGACTTCGTGATTTTCAAGAGATCGGATTGCTTCAAATAGCTCATCCGTTGCGCAGATCGATCCGTTTATTAAAACATTCTCTTCTACTTCGACGACAGGCCACTTCGTGCTTAAATACTCTTCCGTTAATGTAGTCGTTGTCAATCCACTTCTCCGTTCCCACTTTTCGCGGAGAGTGAGAATTCCGCAGCGTAAATCGGCTACGGGCCGAGTGAAGGTAAGAGGTAAAAGGTTGCTCCTTTCGGGTCCGTCAAAAAGAATAATGTTCATGTCAATTTCATTTGCCTCACGAAAATAGGGAAATATTGCAGCCCGCTGTTGCGGACCGCATTAGAATAATGAATGGGAAATAGTGCAACCCGTTGTTGCGGGCCGCATTAGAATAATGAATGGGAAATAGTGCAACCCGTTGTTGCGGGCCGCATTAGAATAATAAATGGGAATTATTGCTGCCCGTTGTTGCTGACCGCATTAGAATAATAAATAGGAAATAGTGCAGCCTGCCGGAGCGGAGCGGAATTAGCATGATAAAAATGAAGTGGTTTCCGCTTTGAAGGTCATGTGCTAAAGAAAAAACAGGGAAACAAAAAAACCCCGCTGTGGCGGGGTTTCTTTATAAATTCGAATAAATCGAAACTTATTTTTTCGAGAACTTCGCGTACTTGTTCTTGAACTTATCGATACGACCAGCGGTATCAACCAATTTCATTTTACCCGTGTAGTACGGATGAGATGAACTCGAGATCTCCATTTTGATCAATGGGTACTCAACTCCGTCAATTTCTACTGTATCTCTTGTTTCTGCGCAAGAACGGGTAAGAATTGTATATCCATCGCTCATGTCGCGCATTGCAACCATTCGATAATTCTCTGGGTGGATTCCTTCTTTCATGACTTCAATCATTTATTGGAGCGCAAAAATACAGAGATTTAAAGAACTGACAAATAGTTTTGTGAAATAAATCTCGATTTCGTTCGTAGTAAACTATGTACTTTTGTCGCTTATGAAAAATGCCGGGCTATTCTTCTTCTTTCTAATTGTTCTTTTCGCCTCCTGTCGAAAAGAGCGTCAAGTGACTACGAGCGCGAATGCAAAACTAAGTTTTAGCAATGACACGGTTATTTTCGACACTGTATTTACCACCATTGGCTCTGCTACCCGGAGTTTTAAAATTTACAATCGAAACAGTAGCGCAGTAAGTATTGACCAAATTCTTCTGGCGGGTAAAGAAAATAGTTTGTTTCGCATGAACGTAGATGGCACCGCCACTGATGAGCTTCGGGATGTGGTACTCGACGGCGGAGACAGCATCTACGTCTTTGCTGAAGTGACCATTGACCCGCTTAACGATAACAATCCACTTATTGTCAACGATTCCATCATTTTCATAACCAACGGCAACCGACAGTCCGTTCTATTAGAAGCCTGGGGTCAAGACGCCTACTTTTATTACCCCGATCAAGACCTACTAGATAGCGATGGAAATGTAATTTTGAGGTACTCTATTATTGATTGTGATGCTTTGTGGATGAACGACAAACCGCATGTGATATACGGTTTTGCAGTCGTTGACGAAGACTGTGAACTCACTGTTTCTGGCGGGACCAACATTCACTTGCACGACAGAGCCGTGCTTTGGGTTTTTGACGGGGGAACCCTAAAAATTGAAGGTCAATCGGGGAATGAAGTGCTCATTCAAGGAGATCGATTAGAACCTGAATACGAAGAAGAGCCTGGCCAATGGGGCTTCATTTGGCTCAGTGCCGGTAGTTTAAACAACACCATCGATTATGCGACGATCAAAAATGGAACGGTCGGACTCCGAGTTGATACTACTGCTGGGCCGGGACAAACGAATTTAGTTATCCGAAATTCGGTGATCCGCAACATGGCTTCGGTCGGAATACTAGGGCAAGGAACAAAGTTGCTCGCACAAAATGTTGAAATCAGCAACTGCGGAATTCACAATGTGGTATGTCAATTAGGTGGCGAATACCGATACGAACATTGCACCATTAGTGGATATTGGAATGGAGGCTCACGAGGTACACCTTCTGTCCTACTCAACAACTGGTACGAAGATGCTAACGGGAATATAATCCCGCGCGATCTGATTGAAGCCTACTTTGGAAACAGCATTATTTACGGTACTAATTTGAATGAACTCGGATTTGACCGAAATGACGACGCGTCCTTTGAGTTCTTTTTTGAAAACGACATAATTCGATTGAGGAAAAGCGATTTCAATGATTTTACTTGGCTCGATTTTGAAGATGTGAATTATTTTAGTGAAATTTCATGGAATGTAGACCCGAAATTCATCGACCCACAAATGGGTAATGTTCAGCTCGATAGCCTCAGTGGTGCCCTTGACATTGCCGGTCTAACACTTAGTCAGCAAATCCCTTTTGACCTATTGGGTGTCTCTCGATTGAATGACACAGGTCCTGATTTAGGCGCTTATGAGCGTGTCGAATAAGGAGCTTCAAAGTAGAGCCTTGTCGCGAGTTTCTCTTGATTAAACCACCTTCAAAAAGGAAACAGTGTTCACCCCATCCGCATACTCCCACAGCTCGGGACGCTGAGAATCGCCCGGTGCTACGCGCATTGGCCACGATTCGTTTCTGCTTACGATGCATTGCAGCTGATCTTTATCGGCTAAAAGTCGACTTCTCAATTTTTCGCGATCTGAATACTCCTCATAAAAAACCGTACTCACGGGAGCTTTTAACTTCTCGTCTTTCTTGAGCAGCATAAAGCCGTTTTCGAGCACTTCGTCCCGATTCATTACAAAAATGGCCCGGTGGTAATCGTAGTTGTTCGCATATTTATGGTGCTCGATAATATCTTTAAAAGGGTAAACAGCTCCAAAAAACCGATCCAAATTGAATCCTTCCGGGAGGAAGATTTTAGAGACATTACGACAGCCCATACCAAAGTATCGAAGCATATCTTGGCCAATGAGCGCCAATTCTTCTTCTGTTTCTTCTCCGTCGAGGATAGCTACGGAAGATCTGTTTTTTCTAATCAATGACGGTTTATCGCGGAAGTAGTATTCGAAATAGCGCGCTGTATTTCCAGATCCGGTGGCAATAACAGCATCGACCTCGCCTAATCGCTCTTCGGTAAATGAGAATCGGCCCGAAAATTTAGGCTCAATTTCTTCGAGCAAACGCCCTACAACGGGTAACAAATGATTGTCATCGCTGCTCAATTTAGCACGAAGTATATATCCGGCCGCTAGGACGGAAAGCATATCGTGAAAACCTACCAGCGGAATATTCCCGGCCATAATTACGCCGACCTTGCGGTCCGATAACTCCTCCGGCATATTTTCAAGATCGAACCATTTATTCACGGCATCGGACCGAAGAGCTTGCGCCCAGGCGCCAATGGCATACCTCACATTGCTCGGAGTAAACCACGCGTTCTTTTCAAATTGATTGTCAATGAGCGCATGGAAAGCCTCAAAATAGGTGTCATTTAAGGCGTGTTCGGAACGGTTTCCATTTGGTCCGAACTGACCGAGAAAAGAACCGAGCGAAATAAGTGCCGATTTACGAGCTTCGATTGGGAACATTGACCGTGATTTGTTGTTATATTTGCCGTGCAAAGGTACAAGGTTAAACCTAAAAAAGAAGTTCTGAGATGGCTATAAAGATTACAGATGAATGCATTAATTGTGGCGCATGCGAACCAGAATGCCCGAATAACGCAATTTATGAAGGTGGTGAAGAGTGGCGTTTTGCGGACGGAACAAGCCTGACGGGCACGGTAACTTCGAAAACGGGAATTACAGCGGATGCCGGAGAAGCACAAGAACCTGTAGACTATGATGTTTATTACATCGTAACTGATAAATGCACGGAGTGTCAAGGTTTCCATGAAGAACCACAATGCGCGGCCGTTTGCCCAGTAGATTGCTGCGTACCGGATGAAGCACATGTAGAAACAGAAGCCGAATTGCTAGAAAAAAAGGATTTCTTGCACTTATAAGAAAATAGACTTAACAAGAAGCCGTTCCCCTTGGAGCGGCTTTTTTATTTTTGGCGAATCTTGTTTTAACTCTATGAAAAAAACAATCCTCATTTTCTTTTTGATCTTATCAACAACAACGGCATGGTCGCAAGACAATAGCTACGGCGAAGAAAAAACCACCATGGACCGCTGGGAAGATGAGCTCGGCATGATGGGGCAAGTAGTATTGAACGGGCGAACAGACTCCATTAAACGAGTGCAAAATGAATACATGCGCGCTGGCTTTCGGGAAATGCTAAAGCAAAAAGAGAGTTTTCGTCACTCTTTCGATCGACTTCGGACGGTTTCGAAACTAATGGCCCCTGATGAGAAATTCCGGATTTATACATGGACACTTCCACTTGAAAATGGTCAACACGAATTCTATGGGTTCATTCAAATCCCCGAGGAAGACGAATTTAGAGTAGTTGAGCTAAACGATTCGTACCTAACAATGGAAAATCCTCAATTTAGTTTGGGCTCTGCCGACGAGTGGTATGGAGCATTGTATTACGAGATTAGAAAAGAAAGCTACAAAGGCGACGATTACTACACCCTACTCGGGTGGAATGGTAAAGACCGATTCTCGAATCAAAAACTCATTGAAATTGTACATTTTGACATCGCAGACCGACCGCGTTTCGGAAAAGCTATTATTCACGTGGATTCAAAGCCGAGAACGCGCTTCATTTTAGAATACGCCGAAGACGCGGGAATGAGTTTGCGATGGGATAAAGGACTCAAAATGTATGTCTTTGATCATCTAGTGCCGCGCGATGGCGCTCAGCCCGGTATGTACGCTTTTTACGTGCCCGATTTCTCATACGACGGTCTGAAATTTGAAAAGGGCATATTTCAATTGAAAGAGAATATTGAAGCTAAAAACGGACGGAATTAGCGATCCATATAGTCCAATGGGGCAGTGTGGCGATATTGGGCTGCATCGGTCGTTGAAAACGCTTAAAAAGTAATCTTCTCATAATCGTTCTCACTTTTAATAATTCCTACTTTTGGGACGGAAAAACTCCTTATTATGAAGAAACACAATTATAGCGCAGGACCTTGTATTTTACCCGAAACCGTATTTGAACAATCGGCTGAGGCAATTCGCAATTTCGAGGGCATGGGACTTTCTCTCCTTGAGATATCGCACCGTTCAAAAGAATTTGTTGCCGTTATGGAAGAGGCTCGAGCCCTTTCAAAAGAGCTCTTAGGGCTTGGCGACGATTACGAAGCTTTGTTTCTTCAAGGAGGCGCTAGCTTAGAGTTCCTCATGGTGCCTTACAACCTAATGAAAGAGGGCGGAAAAGCAGCCTACATGGACACGGGTACATGGGCCAATAAAGCTATCAAAGAAGCTAAGCACCTCGGCGAAGTGGATGTCGTCGCCAGCTCAAAAGACGCAAATTACAATTACGTACCTACTGATTTTGAGGTTCCAAGCGATATCGATTATTTCCATTGCACTTCGAACAACACCATTTTTGGAACTTCCATGAAATCGTTCCCTGATGTTGCTGCACCCTTAGTTTGTGACATGTCCTCGGATATTTTTAGTCGGGTGCTCGACTTCAAAAAATTTGACCTGATTTACGCCGGAGCGCAAAAAAATATGGGTCCCGCCGGAACCACTCTAGTGCTTGTAAAAAAAGACATCCTCGGAAAAACAGGACGCTCTATTCCATCAATGCTCGACTATTCATTGCATATCAGCAAAGATAGCATGTACAATACACCGGCTGTTTTTCCGGTTTTTGCATCGCTCCTTACACTGCGCCATTTAAAGGAGAATGGCGGGATTGCGGCGGCCGAGAAAAAGAATCAAGCCAAAGCCGATTTACTTTACGCAGAGATCGATCGCAACCCGCTTTTCGAAGGTACGGTGCAGCTTGGGAGTCGCTCTAACATGAATGCGTGCTTCTTATTAAAAGACGAGGCCCTAGCTCCTACTTTTGACGCGCTTTGGAATGAGGCTAGAATCAATGGATTAAAAGGGCATCGGTCCGTAGGAGGATATCGCGCCTCTATGTACAATGCTTTGCCGCTTTCAAGTGTGCAAGTATTGGTTGATGTAATGAAGAATTTAGAACAGAAACACGGATAAAACATGAAGATCTTAGCAAATGACGGCTTCGCAGCGAACGGAGTTTCCCTATTGGAAGTAGCAGGTCACGAAGTATTATTAAACAAAGTAGCACAAGAGCAACTAGCAGATTTCATTAATGAGAATGGCGTTGAAGTTCTTCTTGTACGCTCAGCAACGAAGGTGCGGAAAGACCTTATTGATGCTTGCCCGGAATTGAAGTTTATTGGTCGCGGAGGCGTTGGAATGGACAACATCGATGTGGCCTATGCACGCGAGCAAGGGCGACGCGTTCAAAACACACCGGCCGCTTCAAGCGAATCGGTGGCTGAACTGGTATTTGCTCATTTATACGGAGGTGTGCGCTTCTTGTATCACAGTAATCGCGAAATGCCCTTAGAAGGAGAGTCCAATTTTGGGGCCTTGAAAAAGGCCTACGCGGGTGGTCGTGAATTAAGAGGAAAAACCCTCGGGGTTCTTGGTTTTGGCCGCATTGGTCAGGCAACAGCCAAAATCGCCCTTGGAGTTGGAATGAACGTGGTTTACCACGATCCCTTCTTGGAGAAGGCGAATCTAACCCTTCCCTTTTTCGACGGCCGTTCACTCGATTTTGAATTCGAATCCATTTCGAAAGAGGAATTATTGGCTCAATCTGATTTCATCACGCTTCACATGCCGGCGCAAAGCGATGGGAATTATGTGATTGGTGAAAAAGAAATGGCAAATATGAAAAAAGGTGCTGCCATTGTAAACGCTGCACGCGGTGGTGTAGTGAGCGAAGTTGCTTTATTGAAAGCGCTCGACGACGAGCATTTATCTTTTGCAGCTCTGGATGTTTTTGAAACAGAGCCTACTCCGCCCGTTCAAGTGCTCATGCATCCGAAATTGAGCTTGAGCCCCCATATTGGTGCCGCGACGGAAGAAGCTCAAGATCGAATTGCCTCGGAAATGGCGAACTACATTATTGAATTTGCGAAAGGATAATTCCAAATGAATTTGAATTGTTAAGTTTCAAAACGCACACAAAGAAAAGCCCGAACATTCCCGTTTGGGCTTTTCTTTTGCCCTACCTTTTCTTTTATCTTCGCTTCACTAACACAAGAAGAATACATTGGCGAAAATTATTCCATTTCGGGCGCTTCGGCCTCCGCGCGACGTTGTTCATTTGGTGGCTTCCAGAAGTTACGTGAGCTATACAAAGGAATCGCTCCGCGATAAATTGGAGAACAACCCTTATACTTTTCTCCACATCATTAATCCGGATTGGGATTCGGAGGAACTTTCGGGAACCGAAAAATTCAAAGCGGTCAAATCCGCTTTCGAATCGTTCCGAGAGGAAGGAATTTTCATAGAGGAAAAACAACCTGCTTTTTATTTATACGAGCAGGTGGCACATGGCGAACACTTCATTGGCTGGATTGCCGGTGCTGCCGTTTCTGATTACGAAAACGGTGTCATTAAAAAACACGAAGACACGCTCTCCTCTCGGGAATCCATGTTCAAGGAGTATCTTGAGGTTACGGATTTCAATGCGGAGCCGGTACTTCTCGCCTATCCTGATCAAACGGGACTCGATGATTTAATGGACAAATACAGAGTTCAACGACCGGAATACGAATACTATACTACAGATAAGCATTTGCATCGTTTGTGGTTGGTTTTCGATGAAATGGACATCGAAAAAATCCAACAGTATTTCGAAAACATGTCGGCTGTTTATATTGCCGATGGGCATCACCGGTCTGCGTCTTCCGCTCTTCTCGCCGAAGAGCTTGCTGGTCGGAATGCGAACCCATCTATTGAATCACAGCATTTCTTAGCCTTTTTCATTCCAGAAAGCCGCCTTCATATTTGGGATTACAATCGATTAGTCAAAGACCTGAACGGATTAACTGCCGAGGCATTCATTGATGCTTTAAAAGTCTCTTTTTCGGTTAAGCGCCTAGCGGCGCGAGAAAACCCGAAGCCACAAAAGAAGCACGATCTGGCTCTTTACCTTGATGGGTCTTGGTATCAGCTCACCTATGATGCCTCTTCTATTGACCCCACCGATCCTGTTTCCGATTTAGACGTTCATATTCTAACTCAGAAAGTACTGGCTCCAATTCTGGGCATTCAAGATTTGCGTACGGACAATCGAATCGATTTCATGGACGGTCGCAAAGAACTTGAAGGTCTACGCGCCAAAGTAGATTCAGGGGCGTTTAAAGCGGCTTTCGCGCTTTATCCGGTTTCAGTGAACCAATTGAAACGGGTTTCCGATGCTGGAAAAACAATGCCGCCAAAGAGCACCTATATTGAACCTAAACTAAGAAGCGGTTTAACTGTTTACCCCATAAACGGATAAGCCCTGCAAAAACGATGAGTTCGATTACTGAAAAATTATTGCGTATTAAAGCGGAGCTTCCAAAGCACGTTACGCTTATTGCGGTAAGTAAAACCAAGCCAAACGAGGCCATTGAGGAAGCTTACGGAACAGGGCACCGCGAATTTGGGGAGAATAAAGTACAAGAAATTCAGAGTAAAGTGCCTGCTTTACCCGAAGATATCCACTGGCATTTTATTGGGCATTTACAGCGGAATAAAGTAAAATACATTGCCCCCAGCGTGCATTTGATTCACGGGGTCGACAGTTTACGACTGGCGATAGAAATTAGTAAAAGAGCAGAACAAAACGCGCGTGTAATCGATGTCCTTTTACAAGTTCACATTGCCGAAGAGAGCACGAAATTTGGATTCGATTTCGATGAGCTATACGCCTTGGTGGAGTCTAAAGAACTCGAATCGTTATCGGGTATAAATATTCGAGGCCTCATGGGCATGGCCACCTTTACCGAGAATAAGGATCAAGTTCGGCGCGAATTTCAAAAACTCAAAGCGGGTTTCGATAAAATAAAAACTTCCTTCTCGAATTGCGATACGCTCTCAATGGGAATGAGCAATGATTATAAAATCGCAATTGAAGAAGGAAGCACTATGGTGCGCATTGGCACCGATATTTTTGGAGGTCGCTTTTAGAAGCGGTAACCCAAGGAAAGAATCAATTGACTGGTTCGGCTATCAACATCGAATTGTCGGCCTGCAAAGGTCATGGTACTCGTTTGGCTATTGAAACCATCCTCGTATTTCAAGTCGATTAGTAGCTTCCATACGTCAAAGCCGATTCCGGCCTGATAGCCCCAGAAAGTACCATCTTGAAAGTTGATATCGATACCCTCGCTTTCGTTGGTAATTACACGACTAGCTACCGGACCGGCATTCATACGTAACGGTCCAAGCTTGAGTCCGAGCATAATCGGAAAGTCGAGACGAGTGTACGCAATTCGCGCATTATCTGTACCGGTGGGTACTCCGTTTTCGTACTCGTCTATTAAAACTTCTGTATTGAGCTTGGTGAATAAAGCTTCTGGTTGAATGTAAAGTCCCAATAGCTTGAAGCGGGTATAGAGTCCTAAATGGTAACCGTAGTCATCAGCGCCACTCGTTATTTTTTGTTCTAGGTCGTTATCCCATTCTAGTAATTCATCAGCGGTAACATCGGCTCGGTTGATTCCGGCGCGCAAGCCCATTTGAAATACCTGTGCATATCCGCCCAAACTAAAGGCTAAAAGCACAACTAAGGTTACTATTTTCTTCTGCATGACTTCTTGTTTAGCGTTTCTATTTCGCCAAGAACTCCAGAATGTTTTTTTCAACGCGCTCGGCAATTTTTTCAGTATTTGCCTTTTCAAAAGTCTCTCCGGTAATTTGCTCGTACAATTCAATGTATCGCTCGCTTACCGAAGCTACATACTCGTTGGTCATTTCTGGAACTACCTGACCTTCTTTGCCCTGGAAGCCTCCTGCAATAAGCCATTGTCGAACGAATTCTTTCGACAATTGCTTTTGTTTTTCTCCACGCGCCTGACGTTCTTCATACCCATCGGCGTAAAAATACCGACTCGAATCTGGAGTGTGGATTTCATCGATTAGAACAATGGTACCGTCGTCTAATTTTCCGAATTCATACTTGGTATCTACCAAGATCAAACCCCGTTCCCGAGCCATTTCTGTACCTCGAGCAAACAACCGGCGCGTATAGTCTTCCAGCTGCACGTAGTCACTTTCAACAACTATGCCATGTTTCAAAATATCTTCTCTACTAATGTCTTCGTCGTGCCCCTCCTCTGCTTTCGTAGCTGGCGTGATAATAGGTTCTGGAAAACGATCGTTCTCGATCATGCCGTTAGGCATGGAAACTCCGCAAAGCTCGCGTTTGCCCGCTGCATACTCTCGTGCGGCATGCCCCGATAAGTAGCCTCGAATGACCATTTCAATGCGGAATGGATTAGCTTTCCGACCTACCGCAACTTGCGGATCCGGGGCAGCCACCAACCAATTCGGCACGATATCTTCTGTGGCTTTCATGAATTTTGCGGCGATCTGATTTAGTACTTGCCCTTTGTAGGGAATCCCCTTTGGAAGTACGACATCGAAGGCTGATATTCGATCACTGGCTACCATTACCAACACGTCGTCATTAATAGTGTACACATCGCGCACCTTTCCTTTATAGAAGTGCGTTTGATTGGGGAATTCGAAATGGGTTTCGTTTAGCGGCTGTGCCATGTTTTAATCCTTTTTTTCGTGTATATCATAGGCCTTTATTACCCTCTTTACCAACCGGTGGCGAATTACATCTTTTTCATCTAATTCGAGCACCGAAATACCCTCTACATCATTCAAAATACTCAGCGCTTCCAGTAGGCCCGATCGTTGATTCCGTGGCAAATCGATTTGTGAAGCATCGCCCGTAATCACAAATTTCGCCGATTTCCCCATTCGCGTTAAAAACATTTTCATTTGCGAGTGAGTCGTGTTCTGCGCCTCATCGAGAATCACAAAGGCGTTGTCAAGCGTGCGACCGCGCATAAAGGCTAGCGGCGCAATTTGAATAATATGGTTTTCGATGTAGTACTGAAGCTTCTCATTGGGAATCATATCGCGCAAGGCATCGTAGAGCGGCTGCAAATAGGGGTCAAGCTTTTCTTTTAAATCGCCCGGCAGAAACCCTAAATTTTCTCCGGCCTCTACGGCCGGACGAGTAAGCACGATTTTACGAACTTCTTTCCTTCGCAGGGCGCGAGCAGCCAACGCCACCGCGGTATAGGTCTTTCCGGTTCCGGCCGGACCAACGGCAAAAAGAAGATCGTTCTTGTCGATAAGCTCCACCATTTTACGCTGATTGGCTGTGCGAGCGCGAATCATACGGCCATTAGTTCCATGTAAAAGCACATCTCCGCCCGATTCCGATAATTCGTTTGCATCCTCAACCATCAATCGCTCAATATGACCTTCCGTAAGCTGATTGTACTTGTTCAAGTGCTCAAGCATTAGGTTGAATTTCAACTCAAATTGATCTATTAAATCATCGGGGCCAATGGCTGTAATTTGATTTCCACGCGAGATCAATTTGATCTGCGGAAAATACGTTTTGATCAATGAAAGCTTTTTGTTTTGAGCCCCTAAAACATCTAGAGGGTCAACGTTCTGAAGAGGGAAAATGCGTTCGCTCAAATTGGTTACTTTTGGGTCTCGCAAATTAAGGAACTTTCTCCGATAAAAAGCCGATTTGCACTCCTATGGCAGTCATTACGCTTACCACGGATTACGGAACAAAAGATTACTACGCAGCAGCGGTGAAAGGTGCTATTTTGACCCAATTACCCGAGGCACAGGTAGTCGATATCACCCATGATATTCAACCTTTTAACCTTTCCGAAGCTGCTTATATACTGAGAAATGCCTATCACAACTTTCCGAAAGGCAGCATCCATATTATTGGAATCGATTCTGAATTGACGTCCTCTAAACCGCACCTTGCGGTGGCGATTGACGATCATTTTTTCATAGCGGCGGACACTGGAATATTCAATTTGTTGTTTCCGAGCCTTCGCCCAGAGAGCATAATTGAACTGAACATTGCCCAAGATTTAGACGGCTACTCGTTCCCGGCCCGCGATGTTTTTGTAAAGGCGGCTTGTCACTTAGCTCGGGGCGGAAAAATATCCTTGTTGGGAAGTCCAAAAAAGGCTTTTGTAGAAATGAAAGGACTTCAACCGAGCATTTCTTCAGACGGCAAAGAAATTACGGCAGCTGTGCTGTA
This sequence comes from Flavobacteriales bacterium, assembly GCA_965658225.1. Classification (GTDB taxonomy): domain Bacteria; phylum Bacteroidota; class Bacteroidia; order Flavobacteriales; family ECT2AJA-044; genus ECT2AJA-044. The sequence continues at coordinate 22,410 of CBFHRK010000001.1, forward strand.
TATCGATAGGTTTGGGAATGTGGTTACCAACGTAACGCGATCTATTTTCAAGGACGTGGGCAAAGGTCGATCCTTTACCATTGAATTACCGAGACAGCGGTTTTCAAAAGACCAGTTTAAAATTATCCGCAAGCAATACTCAGAAGTGAATGAAGGACAGGCCTTGGCCTTGTTCAATTCAGCGGGTCACCTTGAAATTTCCATCGCAAAAAGCGACCTGCAAAGTGTTGGTGGCGCCTCCACCCTACTCGGGTTGAATTACGGCGAAAACATTAAAATATCCTTCTCATGATCATTCGAATTGTTAAAATGACCTTCCGGCCGGAGGCCGTTACAGACTTTTTACACATCTTTGAAGGGGTTAAAGATCATATTAGAGCCTTTGAAGGGTGCGCGCGACTAGAGCTGCTGCAGCATTTAGACGACAGCCACGTGATGTTCACCTATTCTTGGTGGAACACTCCTGAAGACCTTGAAGCTTATCGGCAGTCTGCTCTTTTTTCAGAAACCTGGTTAAAAACAAAAGCGCTTTTCGGTAGAAAGCCCGAAGCCTGGAGCGTAAATAAAATGGTTGAATTGTAATGTGGAGTTTATTTCGAAAAGAAATAAGTAGTTTTTTGAGTTCCATCATCGGGTACCTAGTCATCATGGTGTTTCTGTTGATCAACTCCCTGTTCTTATGGGTGTTTCATGGAGATTTCAACTTGATCAATGCGGGTTATGCTTCGTTGGACGGACTCTTCATTTTGGCCCCATTTATTTTTATGTTTTTGGTTCCCGCCATTACCATGAGAATGTTTGCCGATGAGCATAAAGGCGGTACCATGGAGCTTTTAGCGACCAGGCCAATAAGTGACGCGGGCATTGTATTCGCTAAATTTTTAGCCGGTTGGGTGCTCGTTTTACTTTCTTTGCTACCCACGCTACTCTATTACTATTCCATTTATCAACTTGGAGCTCCTGTGGGTAACTTAGATTCGGGCGGAATTGCCGGTTCTTATGTCGGCTTGTTCCTTCTTGGAGGCGCGTATGTGAGCATCGGGCTCTTTGCCTCTAGTTTAACAAGTAATCAAATTGTCGCTTTTATCGTCGCTCTTTTGCTCTGTTTCATTCTGTATATGGGACTTGATAGTATTGCTTCATGGTCGATGCTGGGAGGCGCTGATTACCTTTTTGAGCAATTGGGCATGTCGATTCATTACAATAGTTTGAGCCGCGGTGTTATTGACTCCCGAGACATCATCTACTTCGGTAGTATAATGATTGGGTTTGGGTTTCTAACTCAAACTGCTCTTTTAAGTCGTAAGTGGTAATGAATAAAAGAAACGATTTAATAAGACTATTTATGATGATGAGCATTCTTGTGCTCGTCAACATTCTCGGGTCGTTCCGATTCTTTCGGATCGACCTGACCGCTGAAAAAAGATACACACTTTCCGATGCAACGGTAGCGTTATTGGAATCATTAGATGATAAGGTTCTCTTTCGGGTATACTTGGAAGGGACTTTCCCGGCCGGATTCAAGCGCTTGAGTAACGAAACAAAAAGAATGCTTCGTGAATTTAAGGCCTACAGCGACAATATTGAATACGAATTTGTGGATCCAACGGCGGCGGAAAGTGAGGACGATCGACAAGATTTGTACCGCCAATTAACAGAAAAAGGTTTAGAGGGAACTCGTTTAGAAATAAATGAAGGCGATGCTCAAAGTACCCAAATCATTTTCCCAGGAGGTCTCGTTTATTACAAAGGCCGAGAAGGTGTAATTAAACTACTAAAGAGTCAAATCGGTGCCAGCGCTGAAGCGCAGTTAAATAATTCGGTTCAGTCGCTCGAATTCGAATTAGCCAATACCCTTCGGAAACTACAAGTAGGAAAAAGAAAAGGAATTGGCTTTGTTGAAGGGCACGGTGAATTGTCGGACCTGGAAACGGAAGGAATTGCCCGTGTCTTGAAAGATACCTACGATATGGCGCGCCTCGATTTACGAAGCTTTGAAGTTGATTCTGTAACAGGTGAAATTTCGATTGGCAAAAAACTTAAACAGCTCAATCGGTTCGACTTATTAGTTGTTGCAAAACCGAGGGAGCGGTACTCAGATCTCGACAAGTATTTGATGGATCAGTACATTATGAATGGCGGAAAGGTAATTTGGTTGATCGATCGCGTTTTCGCGGATATCGATTCTTTAGCGAATAAAAGTGCCGCCTTATCTTTCCCACTTGATCTAAACCTCGACGACATTCTTTTCCGCTACGGAGTGAGAATTAACCAGGATCTGGTTCAAGATGCTCAATCGGCCCCTATTCCTGTAGTGGTGAACGAAGTCAATGGAGCTCCTCAATACGAGTACTTCCCGTGGGTGTATTTCCCTTTAGCTCTTCCTGCAGCGCAACATCCGATCACAAATAACCTAAACGCGGTAAAATTTGAATTCCCATCGTCATTGGACACCATAGTTTCTCCGGGAGTCAAGAAAACATTTTTAATTCAATCGTCGCCATATACCAAGGTAAGCCAGGCGCCAACAAATATTAGTCTGCGCACATTAAACGAACCGCCAAAAAGGGAAGAATTTAATCGAGGCGCTAAATCTTTGGCTGTTTTACTGGAGGGCACCTTTACTTCGAACTTCAAAAACCGAATTCAGCCGCGCGACGGTAATGGCGAAGAATTGACTGTGCTGGGCGAAAGCAAGCCTACCGCGCAAATTGTCATCGCAGATGGAGATGTAGTTAAGAACCAATTTCAAAATGGACGTGCGCTGAAACTCGGGTACGATAAATATACTGGGGCACAATATGGCAATGAAGACTTCTTCCTAAATGCTGTTGATTATTTACTGGACGATTCAGGATTGATTTCCGTTCGCTCACGAGAGTTAAGATTGAGGTTACTGGATAGCACTAAAATTCAGGAAGGAACATCTTATTGGAAAATACTAAATGTAGCAGTACCGCCACTCTTTGTGCTTTTAACTGGACTGGGACTTACTTTTTGGAGACGGAGGAAATACGGAAGATAATATGAAAAACAAGAATTTAGTTTACGCAGTAATCCTCATCGCCCTCGTTGCTTTGGTGGTATGGTTCTCATTCTTTAAAAATGAAAACACGACACGTCCGCAACTCTATAATTTCTCTGTGACCGACACTGCTTCGATTGTACAGATTACCATCCAAAACAAGCGTCCTCAAAAAACGGTCTTGACAAAAACGGAAGAAGGTTGGAAAGTTAGCGACCAGTACTTTGTGCGGCCCAATGCGATACGAACGCTACTAGAGACCTTATACCGTCAGGAAATGAGAACCTTTACGCCGGAAGCGGCAAAAGAGCGAATTTTAAATATGATGTCGACTCAAGGCACGGAAGTTATTGTAGAGAGTGCTGAAGGAACGATGCTTCACTTTTTTGTGGGCGGTAACGCTCCCGACATGCTGGGTACTTATATGATGATAAAAGGTTCGGACGGACCGTATGCTGTGCATATTCCAGGTTTTAACGGGTTTTTAAGTAGTCGGTATTTTTCAGACCCCGCTCAATGGCGCGATCGTACTTTGGTCAGCGCACCGGCATCAAAAATAACCGAAGTAACGTTGAACTATACGAATGCACCCGTTTCGAGTTTTCGGATCACCAAAGATGATTCGGGAATTATTAGTGTTGTGAACCCGGTCACTGGAGCTGCCCTACCGTTCAAGGAAGAGGCTGTGCGAGGCTACCTCGAAGATTTCAAACGCATTTACTTTGAAGGAGTTATTTCGCCAGAAGATCGTATTTGGCCGAAGCGCGATTCTATTGTGAATAGTATCCCGGTTTTCACCCTTCGGGTGGATCAGAAAAATGGGAAAACGTGGGCATTTGAAGCCTTTAACAAATCGGCTCAAGTGGGCGAAACAGACAGTGAAGGAAACGTTCAAGCCTTTGACCGCGATCGTTACTACGCTTTGTTAAATGACACTGATTTCGTTTTGATTCAGAACTACGCCTTGAGACGAATTCTTCGAGAAGCGAGTTACTTCGAATAGTTATTAGTTGTTAAAAAGTCGTTGATTTCTTTTCGGGCCGTAGGCCCTTAAAAAATTATATTTGCTACTAGGCAAAAATAGGCGCTAACGCCATCATAATAAGATTAGAACGGAATGAAATTCATTGTTTCAAGCACACAGTTACTTCGCGAATTACAAACGATTAACGGCGTTATTAACAGCAGTAATACGCTTCCAATTTTGGACAACTTCTTGTTTGAAATCAGCGCTAACGAGTTGAAAGTAACGGCTTCAGATTTAGAAACCACCATTTCTACCAAGCTCACTGTGCAAAGTGATGAAGAAGGCAGCGCAGCCATTCCATCTCGGCTTTTACTAGATACGCTCAAAACATTTCCAGAGCAACCATTAACCTTCTTAATGGACAGCGAAGCGAAAAAAGTAGAGCTCAGTTCCGATTATGGAAAATACTCCCTCTCCTACCTGGACGGAGAAGAATTCCCAAAGGTTCAGGAACTCGAAGATCCAAGTAAAGCATCCATTAAGCCCGAAATTTTAGCCACAGCGATTAACAAAACTTTGTTTGCCAGTGGCAATGATGATTTACGTCCGGTGATGTCTGGTGTTTTCTTTCAATTCAATACTGAATTTGTGCGTTTCGTTTCTACCGATGCCCATAAATTGGTTCGTTACACTCGTACAGATGCCACTACGGATCAATCGGCAGAGTTTATAATGCCAAAGAAACCATTGAATCTTTTGAAGGGTATTTTGGGATCTGCACAGGGCGATGTTCAAATTGAGTACAACGAAAGCAATGCTCGTTTCCTATTCGACGGTATCGATTTAAGCTGCCGTCTTATCGACGGGAAATACCCGAATTACGAGGCCGTAATTCCGCAAACAAATCCAAATAAGCTAACCGTAAACAGATCTGCTTTCTTGAGTTCAGTGAAACGTGTGAGCATCTTCTCAAATAAAACAACTCATCAGATTCGCTTGAAAATTGCAGGGAATGAATTGCAAATTAGTGCCGAAGATTTGGATTTCGCGAATAAAGCAGATGAGCGCTTGACTTGCCAATACGAAGGAGAAGACATCGAAATAGGTTTCAACTCGCGCTTCTTAGTTGAAATGCTCAGTAATTTGGAAGCCGAAAACGTAAATCTGGAAATGTCGGCCCCAAATAGAGCCGGAATTCTACTCCCACTTGACGGAAGTGAAGACGGTGAAGATGTGTTAATGTTGGTGATGCCGGTAATGTTGAATAACTAAGTCAAGGTAGATCCCTTCCTTTTCTCCTGAGCTTTGATGAACGATATAGAGCTTCGTTGGGAGCTCATCTTCGATGCGTGTTATCATATTGATCATTGTGAACAATTCAACGAATAATTATTTGTTGGACTAATCCGCTCTTGGTACTTTTCGAGAGTGAAGCAAAGCAAATTATTTGTGGTTGGAGATGTGCATGGATGTCTCCTTACTTTTCAAGCTCTTTTGGATCAACATTGGGATCCGGAGAAAGAAATTCTTATTCAAGTAGGCGACCTAATTAACAAAGGACGGTTCAGCGTAGATACGGTTTTCTTTTGTAAAGAACTCGAACAGAAGTATCCTGGTCGCGTTGCCTTCATCAAGGGAAACCACGAATGGGATATGCTTCAATATTTATTGGGAAGTCCGCGCTTAAAGTGGCTTCGAGGTGGTGGATCTAAAATATTGCGAGACCTAGCGAAGAAGCCCGAAAACTACGGTCCTTTTTTGACATGGATAAAAGAATTGCCTCTTATTTGGGAAAATGAAACGGTGCATATTTCGCACGCGGGTTGGTCATTATCGTCTCCAAACCCATTGGAAGAAGATAACAGTTTGAGTGTGCTGAACAATCGACGACCAATACTCAATATCGGTAAAACCCAAATCATAGGGCACACGCCTCAAAAAAATGGAAAACCCAAGTACGATAAACGAGCAAATTGCTGGACCGTCGATACCGGTGCTTATATGGGTATTGGGTTGACGGGGGTAAAAGTGGGCAAAAAAGGCAAGGTTAAAGAAGTTTGTTTTATACCGACCATTAAGAAAGACTTGCCTTAATGTATTGCATTGTCGATATAGAAACCACCGGGGGTAGCAGTAAAACAGAGCGTATTACGGAAATTGCTATGTACAAGCACGATGGATTCAAAATTGTGGATGAATGGCAATCCCTTATAAATCCTGAAAAACGGATTCCCTACCACATTACTGGACTAACTGGAATTACCAATGAAATGGTGGCAAATGCCCCAAAATTCTACCAGGTAGCGAAAGAAGTGGTAGAGTTTACAGAGGGCACTATTTTCGTGGCGCACAACTCTAAATTCGACTATAATTTTTTCAAATCCGAATTTCGGGCCTTGGGATACGAATATGAACGGCCGACACTTTGTACCGTAAAACTGAGCAGGGCAATCATACCAAAAAAGAGATCGTACAGTTTGGGAAAATTGTGCGCGGAGCTTGGAATTGAGATTTCAGCGAGGCACCGAGCTGCTGGTGATGCCCGGGCAACGGTCTCGCTATTCGAGCTGCTACTAGCCGAGGATAATGGAGGATTGATTACGGAGAACCCATCGGCCCGAAAGGGCGATTACGCAAGTGGGCTCAGTCCAAAAATTGTGCAGAATTTACCAGCGAAAACCGGAGTCTATTACTTGTATGATGCAGACAATATGTTGATTTACGTTGGTAAGAGCACCAATATTAAGTCGCGAATTCTTCAGCATTTAAACAACTACGAAACGGAACGGGGTGTGACGATGATGCAAGAAATTGCCTCGATCTCTTTCGAGTTAACCGGCAGCGAATTGATTTCACTTCTTTTGGAGAGCTATGAAATAAAGAAGCATCGCCCCAAATTTAATCGAGCATCGCGCCGTAATTCATATGATTATGGTCTTTATCACGAGCTCGATGATCGCGGATACGAAACGCTCAAAGTAAAATCGCAGAAAAACGGTCCGGTACCTTTATGTACCTATTCGACCGCCACCGAAGGAAGAAGGCATTTAGAATATTTGAAAGAAGAATATGAATTATGTCCGTGTTTGTGCGGGCTTTATAAAAGTGATAAAGGATGCTTTCACGTTTCCATTGGTCAATGCTCGGGAGCGGATATAGAAAAAGAGTCTCCAGAAGATTATAACGAACGCGTCCAAAAAGTGCTGGACCACTTTGCCTACCCCAAACCCAACTTTTTCATTTTAGATGAAGGTCGCGATCCCAATGAACACTCGATCGTACTAATTGAAGAAGGCCGTTATTCGGGCTTTGGCTATGTATCGAAGGAAGTTTCGATAGCGCTAATTGACCAGGTTCGCTTGTATGTAACTCCTTATGAAGATAATAGGCACACACAAAGTCTCATCCTCGGGCATTTGAGAAACAACCCAAAATCTGATGTTCGATATTTTTGAAACGCGGCGTGAGGCCTTATCAATTCTTTTATCTTTAAAGCTCGCACTAAAAACCTTTACTATGAAAAAAATACTCTTTTTGTCGCTGATCCTATTCACTTTTATTGGTTGTGAAATGGGAGTGACTGGGAACGGGAACGTGGTTAAGCGATCTATTTCTGTCAGCGATTTCAATCAATTAGAAGTGAACGGTGCCTTTCATACCATGATTCGTCAGGGCGACGAACCGAGCTTAGAAGTAGAAATGGATGAAAACCTTTTTCAATATATAGAAATTGAGCAAGAGGCGGGTGAATTGACCATCGAAACTGAGCGCCCCATCCGTAAGTCAAAAGCGCGGAACTTGTACCTCACTGTGGTAAATCTGGAAGACATTCAAGTAAACGGGGCAAATGAAGTAGAAACGCGGGGTGGCCTCAAAGGGAATTCCCTTTCTATTCAGGCCAACGGAGCAAGTGAATTAAAAATTGAATACGAGGGTTCTAGATTGACCATGGAAGCGAATGGCGGTTCTGAAATAAACTTGCGCGGATCTGTAGACGATTTAGGTATAGAAGTGACTGGTGCGGCCGAAGTTCGGGCCTTCGAAATGCGTGCGTCTTCAGTTAAAGTAGGGGTGTCTGGAGCGGCGGAGACAGACGTTTGGGCCATAGATCAATTAAGTGTTTCTGCTTCGGGTGCAAGTGATGTGCGCTTTAAAGGCAATCCAAAAATTAACAAATCAACCAGCGGAGCAAGTACTATTTCTCCATATTCCAAAGACGAAGAATAAAATGATTGAAAAAGAGATTCTCGAACGAGCCGAAGTATGGCTAAATGGCGCTTATGATGAAGACACTAAGTCCGCAATAAAGGAGCTCATAGAAACGGACCCTAAAGGACTTGCCGATGCGTTTTACACGGATCTTGAATTTGGAACGGGCGGAATGCGCGGGATAATGGGTCCGGGAACGAACCGCATTAACAAGTATACTTTGGGGATGGCTACTCAAGGCCTGTGTAATTACATGGCGCAATGCTTTCCTAATGAGCCGTTGAAAGTGGCAATCGCTTTTGACTGCCGGAATAATTCGGATGTTTTTGCCCGTCAAGTTGCAGAGGTATTTAGCGCGAACGGAGTTCACGTTTATTTATTCGAAAGCCTCCGCCCTACGCCGGAGTTGAGTTTTGCCGTTAGGCATTTGAATTGTCATTCTGGAATTGTATTGACCGCATCTCACAATCCGAAAGAATACAACGGCTACAAGGTGTATTGGAATGATGGCGCGCAGATTGTTCGCCCCCACGACGGCAAGATCATTGCTGAAGTAAAAAAGATTACGTCTCCCGACGAAGTGAAATTTGACGGACGGGAAGAACTCATCGAGCCGATAGGCTCGGAAATCGATGAGGCATTTTATGAAGCGAGTGTAGCCCAAGGATTTGATGTGCGTGGTAAAGATGATTTTAAGGTTGTATTTACTTCAATTCACGGAACCTCCATTAACGGCATACCTCAAGTACTCGAAAAAGCGAACTTCAAGAATGTTTGGATTGTGCCGGAACAAGCAAAACCAGATGGAAATTTCCCTACGGTTGTATCGCCTAATCCGGAAGAGCCGGAAGCGTTGAGCATGGCGATAGCGCTGGCCAATAAGGAAGGTGCAGACATGGTGATTGGAACAGATCCTGATTCAGATCGAATTGGAATTGCCGTGCGCAACCACTATGGTGAACTGGTTATTATGAACGGTAATCAAACGGGAGCTGTGATGACCGAGTATTTAATTAATCAATGGCGGAATACGGGTAAGCTAAAGGGAAATGAATTCATTGCCTCGACAATTGTAACGAGTGAATTATTTATAGACATAGCCGCAGCCAATAATATCGATTGTCCGATTTGCCTCACCGGATTTAAATGGATTGCCGATCTAATTCGCGAACGTGAAGGAAAAAGCACTTTTATAGGCGGTGGCGAAGAGAGTTTCGGCTATATGGTTGGTGATTTTGTGCGCGATAAAGATGCAGTGACCTCCGCTTTAATTGCCTGCGAAATTGGTGCCGATGCTCTGGATCGAGGATCCACTTTTTACGATGAACTCATTGCTGTTTACCTAAAATACGGTTTCTACAAAGAGCGCCTCATTAGCATTACGAAGAAAGGTCGCGACGGTGCTGCCGAGATAAAGCAAATGATGGAAGGCTATCGATCGAATCCGCCCGTTTCCATTAATAACTCAAGGGTTGTTCGTTTATTGGATTTTCAAGAGTCGATAGAAACCAACATGGAAACGGGAGAGAAAACGAAAATTGATCTTCCAAAATCCAACGTGCTTCAGTTTTATACTGCGGACGGATCCAAGATTTCCGCGCGGCCTTCAGGAACGGAGCCTAAAATCAAGTTTTATTTTAGTGTGAAAACGAAGCTTGAAAACAAAACTGATTTCGCAATTAAGGAAGCTTTATTGGAAAAGCGTATCGATGACATCATCGCCTCCTTAGACATTTGACAGGCTTTATATAGCTGAAAAAGAGTACTTTCGCAGCCATCTAAAACGATAAGAAAAAGTACCTACTTATGAAAAGAGCGCTGCTACTACTCACAATTCTTGGATCCATTTTTACTCAAGGTCAAACCGTTACTGCTGTTGCTGTAAGTGCAAGTCCGTTAGACTGTCAGTCCTGGACCATTACCGTGGACGGAATGAAGCCGATGCCTCAGTTCTTCATTGCGGGGGACTCGTACAATGTAACAGGTTCAACGATTAATGTGACAATCAACTTTGATGCTCCGCCCATCGGGAATCCCATGTTCGCTCCCTACACGCACACCATAACTATTCCTGCCAACGCAATCCCGGCAGGCAATTACAATGTAGTTGTAAGTGCCTTTTCCCTAGTTATTGGCCAACAAACAGGCACCAACTCTACTTCAATGGTTCTGGGCTCGTGTTGTCCTGCATCCGCTAGTTTTTCAACGAATGCAACAAGCTATTGCTGGGACCAAACCATTCAAGTTTCCGACTCTTCTGCAGGAGCGACCTCGGTTGATTGGTACTTAAACAATGTTTTCGACCACAGTGGAGCTGGGGACTTTACTCTTACTGGTCTTTCCGGTGTGAATGTTATCAAACAAGTAGTCTCCGACGGGTCGTGCAGTGATTCAATCGAGGTTACGGTCGATGTAGCACCCATGCCAAGTAACGGTTTCAATGTTATTCAGTCCGGTACACAGTTTACTTTTACCGCTAGCGGAAGCAGCGCGTTTAGCTATAGTTGGGATTTCGGAGATGGGAATACCGGAACCGGGGCGCTTGTTACACATACCTATGCTGCCGATGGTAACTACAACGCTTGTTTAGTCTCTGCGGACAATAACTCGTGCAGTGCCGATTCTTGCACCACGGTGACTGTCTCAACAATCGGATTAGAAGAAAACTCGGAATCGATCCGTATTTATCCAAACCCAGCCAGCCATATCGTGCAAATTGAAGGAGTTTCTACCACCGATATTGCTTGGTTTAACGAACTCGGACAAAGAATTGATTTGCTCGAAGAGGCTTCCTCACACGATTTCATTCACGTGTACAATGTTTCCGACCTACCGGCCGGATTGTACTATATTCAGTGGGCAGACAAAGCAGAGAAAATTCAAATTACACATTAAGCATTATGAAGTATATATCTACCCTCTTTTTTATGGTCCTGTTCTCGGCTTCGTACGGCCAATTTTTGAACAGCATAACCCCCGATGCTAATCCATTTGAATGTCAGAACTTTACGATCATCGTTACTGGTGATTTACCGGCGTCTAATTATACGGTTGTAAGTCAAAATGCCACCGTTTCCGGGTCAAACCTTACGGTAAGACTCAACTTCGATGCACCTGGTTTTGGGTCTCCCACGATAACGCCATTTAGTTATGTCGCTACCGTACCGGCGAACACTGTTTCTTCGAGCGGCCCTTACACTTTGATTGTTGAAGCGTTCTTTACGGTGACCGGTCAAGTGACAAGTTCGCTCAATCAACCCATCACTATCGGCTCTTGCTGTGGTGCTGTTGCTGGGTTGGTTGCTGATAAGAACCAGTACTGTTGGGACGAGACAGTTATGATAACGGACTCATCGGCTGGGGCTACTTCAATTGATTGGTATGTAAATAATGTATTCGACCATTCAGGAGCTGGTGACTTCACCCTTAGTGGCCTTACCGGAGCAAATACTATTAAGCAAGTTGTTTCGGACGGATCGTGCAGCGATTCAAGTGAGGTCACTGTGAATGTATCTTCTGTGCCTAACGCCGGATTCACGGTAATTCAAGCGGGAAGCCAATTCACTTTTACTGCCACAGGAGGAACAGCATTTATCTATACCTGGGATTTTGGTGATGGCAATACCGATCAAGGAGTACTTGTTTCACACACTTATGGAGCTGACGGAAACTATAACGTTTGTTTGTCCTCGGCGAATAGCAATATGTGCGTAGCGGATTCTTGTACCACGGTAACCTTCTCTTCGATTGGATTAGAGGAGAGCTCAAAAACCATTCGCATTTATCCGAATCCGGCCAGTAATATCGTACAAATTGAAGGGGTAGCCACCACTGACATTCAATGGTACAACGAACTTGGTCAAAAAATCGAGTTACGCGAAGAAACTTCTTCGCACGATTATATTCACGTGTATGATGTTTCCGGCCTACCGGCCGGATTGTATTACATTCAGTGGGCCGACAAAGCAGAAAAGATCATCATTCAATGATGAAGCGATTATTACTTGCCTCAGCACTACTCCTCACCTCTTTTATTCAGGCGCAGTCTATTCTTGGTGTTACCTACACTCCTAACGCTCCGCTCGAGTGTCAAGATTGGACCGTAGATGTGAATGGGGAGTTACCTGCCTTGGGCTGGGCGATCATAAACGATACGAGCTATATCACTGGAACTACCATTTTTTTGGATCTCTATTTTGATCAAGTAAACCCGGGTGCTCCGATCATTTGGGCCTACAACCATTTGTATACATTTTCACCCGGGTCTGTTCCTGCCGGCAGTTATACGCTTACCGTTCGGAAGATTTCTCCCTTCCAAGGACAAATTACCGCGACCAACTCACAAGCTGTAGTACTCGGCCAGTGCTGCCCTGCATCTTCTGATTTTAGTGTGAATACCGCTACCTTGTGCTGGAACGATACCGTTTTTGTTACCGACCTATCGGCCGGAACCACCAACGTCGACTGGTATGTCAATAATACATTTGATCATGCGGGTACGGGCGATTTCTACCTGACTGGACTCACAGGAAATGTGACCATCAAGCAAGTAGCAATTGATCCTGGATGTTCTGATTCAACGGAGGTAAGTGTAACTGTAAACCCGAAACCGAGCAATGGTTTTAACGTGATTCAATCGGGAACACAATATACCTTTACCGCCACGGGAAGTAGCGCTTTTAGTTACGATTGGGATTTCGGGGACGGGACTACTGACTCCGGCCCTTTGGTTTCACATACTTATGCCGCGGACGGATTGTATAACGCATGCCTCACATCTTCTGATATGAATACATGCTCAGCCGATTCCTGCACAACCATCAATTTCTCGACGATCGGACTAGAAGAAAACACTGAATCGATCCGTATTTATCCAAATCCAGCCAATAACCTCGTGCAAATAGAAGGTGTTTCTACCACCGATATTGCTTGGTTTAACGAACTCGGACAAAGAATTGATTTGCTCGAAGAGGCTTCCTCACACGATTTCATTCACGTGTACGACGTTTCCGCCCTACCGGCCGGAATCTATTACATTCAGTGGGGCGATCAAGCGGAAAAGATCGTTATTCAGTAGTCTATCGGTATAATTGCTGCCGATTCAGCCAACTTCGATAACGCGCTGCATTTCTGTTATGACCGCTGAGCGTTGACGCAAATTCGTGGTACCCCGATCGATCTACGCTGGCGCACATGTACATATAGTTGTGCTGCTCGTAATTGAGCACGGCCTCCAAAGCGCGAATGCTTGGAGCCGCAATGGGTCCCGGAGGTAACCCGGCGTACAAGTAGGTGTTGTAGGGAGAATCATAGCTCAAATCTTTGGTTAAGACGCGTCGAATAACCGTATCCGGATTCACTTGTTTCAATGCGTAAATTACGGTCGGGTCCGATTGCAATTTCCAACCGCGCTTGAGTCGATTGATGTACAATCCGGCCACCGTTTTCTGCTCATTCGGCTGAACCGTTTCTCGTTCAACGATGGAAGCCAGGGTGCTTACATCATTCGGCGACATCCCCATAGCTTCGGCTGCAGTCCTTCGATCCACATCCCAAAACTTGTCGTATTCACGTACCATTCTATTTATGAAGTCTTCGGCATCCGTATTCCAATACATCTCATACGTATTCGGAATAAAAACGCCAAGAACCTCCTCAAGCGAAAAACCCTTGCTCTTCAGGTAGATCGGATCTTCCAGTAAATCGACTAATTGGGCCGAATCTAACTCGAGCTGACCTGAAACTACTCCAGCCAATTCATGGATATGATCAATATTGTTAAAAGTGACCATTACGGGCGTTTGTCCGCCCGATCGCAACAGGTTTACCAGGTCGTTGTTCGACATCCCGCCGAAGAGGCGGTAGCGACCCGCCTTCACTTTGGTATTATACTTTTTTAGCTTCGCCACCCATCGGAAGCCCCTTTCTGAGTGAAGGATAGAATCGCGCAGCAATGCGGCAACCACGCTATCGAAAATGGCGTCGGAAGGTATGTATAAATCGTACTCGGCCTTCTCGGCCGGAACAGCAGGTGACCAAATCCAAACGCATGTTTGAACAACCAAAACAGATATCAACAGCACTATGGATAGTACGATGATGCGCGTGCGTGTCTTAGTCTTGGCTCGACTCATGGAAAAATCGTTTCTAGTTTCGCTAAGGTTTCCTGTGCCTTCTTATGATTGGGATCTACTGACAACACGTGTGTTAAATCCGCTCTCGCATCGGCCCAACGCTCTTCGTACAAGGCCAGCCCTGCCCTATTCATGCGCGCTGGCAGATAATCTGGATGATGAGAAACCGCCTCGTTATACAGTTTTTTACCCTTAATCAAGTCTCCCTCTTGAATGTAAAAGAACCCTAGATTATTGAGATTTTCAGCATAATACGGGTACTCCGAATAAACGAACTCCATTTGTTTGAGCGCTTCGTCTCGACGCTTTAAACTAATGAGGTTACTCGCATATTTAATGCGGAATTCGAGCTCGAACGGAGCTAACTCAACAGCTCGTTCGTAAAACAATACAGCTCGCTCATCATTTTCGAGATCATCAAAGCTCTGGCCTATACGATAAGCCGTCCACGCGTCGTCATTGGTGTAATCCGTTTCGGTGAGCACTCCAAGTGTGTTTTCGATACCGCGCTCTTCGATTCGTTTTGTGAGTCCGACCGCGTCATTTTTTAAGAAATACCAGTTCACTTCTTCATACAAGGGATAATTCGCTTGTTCGATATACACTTCAGCCGAATCGAGAAACTGCACATCGCTAGTGAATTTTTCATATTGCTGCAGGTACCCACGAGCGAAAGTCCTCGGATCGGGGCTCGATGAGTTCACAGCATACAAGCCCGCGAATTTTCGGATCCGGTCCACCTCTTTATTCTCATTGGTGGGCACCCGAATTTTATGATCGTGAACGGTCACGTGCGGAATATCTATACTGGTACTCGAGGGCATGTGACATTCGACGCAGTTGAAATCCGATTGCTCGAGTGCTTCAATTTGCTCCGTACAGCCCAAGGTTGGCGGCCCTGAATGGCAGTCGGAACAGGTGCTGTTAAACGTCTCTATTTGTGTCGCCGTAACCGATTTATGAGGGTTGTGGCACGAAATGCAATTGAATGTCTTTTCGGCGTTAATGTAGCAATCGCTGAGCTTGAAACGATCTACATGAGAAGCCATAATGAACTCGTTGTCAGCGCCTTCATACCTTGGGAGAAAAACCGTCATTACCGAATCGAGGCGCATTCCCGGTTTAAAATCGTACCAATCTTTGCCTGGTTTTAAAACGGCATTCCCCTGTAAGTGACAACGTTGGCAAATTTCAAACTGTAGATTTCCTTCGAGCTTCGATGGGTTTACAATCGTATAATCGATGTACTTGCTTGTATCGACTATATTCCCTTGTGATTTTTCAATGACATGTATTTGACCCGGTCCGTGGCAACGTTCGCAGGAAATACCGTCGGGAACTCCGTTGAACTTATTTCCTGAGCCCATCTCAAATTCGGGTAGGGAATTATGGCAACTCATACATTCGAGTCCGATAGCTCGGCCAAACCGCGTGTTTTTTCCGTTTTCGAAACCGGGAGGGAAATCGAGTTTACCGTCTTGCGTATAATAGGTGAAGGGTGCCTGATGCAAGTAGCCGTTTCTATTGGTAAGATGCGAATTGGTGTGTTGTCCGGACCCAATGATGTAATCAACTGTCTCGATGCGCTTATGCACCGTGTCGTTATTTTCGAGTCGGTACTCCATGATCATCATCTTCTCTCCTTTCCAGAAAGGCCGGTACCACAAGTCAAGGTATTCGTCGTACAGCTTTGAGTCGGGACCCAACTGTGAAGCGCTTTTTAAGGTCGATGTTACATCAAAGGACTTGCCCATGCCTGTTTGGATGTAGGTGTCGTAGATCTCTTGGTGACAGGCTCTACAAACTTCTTTTCCGACATAGGCGACAGTATCGTTGAGATTCTGGTATTCATTTATTGACGTTTCATCTGCAGCGTCAGAAATACCCGTTTCTGCGCGGTTGCATCGGGCCGTGAGGCCCAAAACAAAAACGATTAAAAAGAATAATACACCTAACTTCTTCATTGAAACTTCTGAAGTAAGATTTCGTCGTGCCAGACCTTACCTTCGCGAATCCAGCGTTTTTTAATACCGACCTCTTCAAAGCCCGCTTGCACAAACAGCCTCAAACTCGCTTCGTTTGTTGCTAGTATATTACAAAACACTTGTTCTAAATCGTATTGTTCAAACGCGTAGTCAATAGCCAGTTGGAGGGCCTCTTTGGCGTAACCGTTTCTGCGTTCTTCGATATCGGCAATGCAAATACCAATACCGAGACGTTTGTTGAACGGGTCGAATTCAAAGAGATCGACATTCCCGATGGTTTTTTCAGGATCGAGGCAATCGATCATGAGTCTCATTTGGCCGAATTCATAAAGGTCTTTATCGGCGTGATCGAGGTAATCTTGCAAAAGGTCGCTTGAAAAAGGTGCGCGCGTTTGAGTAATGAGCCATACGGCTGGGTCGTTTTCCCATTCGAATAGTAGGTTTAAATCCCTTTTTTCGGGCGCGCGCAGCTGTATTCGCTGTCCTTTCAGGTTTACCATTTCACGGTTCCTTTGAAGGTTTCTTCGGCCGGACCAACAAGCTGGATGTTTGTGTAGCCATCCTCTACTTTTTTCCAATGCACTTGCACTTCTCCACCGGGGAAACGGAGGGCAATTGGGCCTTCGGCCCGATTTTTCTGCTGTGCCCATACAAGGGCTGCCGCGGTGGCACCCGTACCGCATGAAAGCGTTTCGTCTTCTACGCCGCGTTCATAGGTACGTATTTCCAGGAAGTCGTTGTGGTCCACAACAAAATTTACGTTGATTCCATCCTGCCGATAGGCAGAACTGTAGCGTATACCGCGCCCCTCGCCCACTACATCGAACTCGTGCAATTGATCTACAAACCGGACCAAATGCGGAGAGCCCGTATCAAGTACATGATTTCCGTCGATGGTGGAAATGGACGAAACATCGTTCATATGCAGAGCTACTCCTTGCGGAACCAGTTCGGCATGATGAAGGCCATCGATGGCTCGGAATTCAGTTCGGCCCGAAATAAGGCCTAGTTCATGGGCGAATTTCACCGTGCAACGGCCGCCATTTCCGCACATAGAACCTTCGTGTCCGTCGGCATTGAAATAGACCATTTTGAAATCGGAACGCTCGTCATTTTGAAGGAGTATGAGTCCGTCCGCACCAATGCCAAAGCGACGATCGCAGAGATACGCTATTTGCTCGGCCTGCTCGGCCGGAAATTTTTGATTGCGATCATCGATTAAAATGAAATCGTTTCCTGTACCCTGATATTTAGAGAATTCAATCAATATGCTCGCGCAATTATTCGTTGATGGCGAAAAGATACGGAGAAATGCGATTTTATTCTCTTTGGAAAAACTCTTGATTAAGCTCGTTTGCCTTTATTCGACAAGAACGCCAACAGATTTATAAAGAGTTATTTATTTTTAAGCATAGCGTTCGAATTTGAATATGCTACTCCTTAACGATCCGCGTTCCTTTAAATCCCTGAATCGTAAGTGCCACCGCTGAATCTCCGTCTAGAATAAAAGCGTATTCCTCGCCATCATCATCGGCAAAAAAAGATGTGTCCGATTCGGGTAATAAGTTAAACGTCTCTACATAGAAATCCGAACCAGATAAGAGTCTACCCGACCGCACCATCTTCAATAACTCCCAACACAATAGATGGGTGTACGCCATTATCAACGCGCGCCCGAATATTTTCTTTGACCTTCTCGGAAATCAAAGATTCTTTTACTTGGCCGAATAGGCTCAATCCAACAATAAAGGCAATCAGGGTAAAAAATGTGTTTTTCATTATGGTTGGAATAATGTTTTATTATGAGGTCCTTTTAATTTAATTCCAGTTCGGGATTACCTGATTAGCTACGGTAATGCAGACTTACGGACTTACGGCCCGATAGGCGCAAAAACGGACGTTCACATCGGCCCGAAGGGCCATAGACCGCTAATATTGAGCAATGTTACAAGGTGTCGAATCTAAAGAAACCCGAAATGCTCTAATAGTAAAACAAAACGCCCACTTGAAATATGGCCCAGCTAATCAAGAGATATGAAATGCGCGCTTTGACTACGTTGCGTCGCTGAAGATCCTTTAAAAAGCTCATTCTTGACCAAGATACAACCAAAATAGTATCTACGCGAGAAATACATCAATAAGGTAAAGCTGTGGGAAACATATGTACATTCTGCAAGCGCGACGACAACGATCTTTTTTGCTCACATTCCGTAAATCGTTAAAATCGTGTTAAATTGGATATCAACCGCAACAATGAATCTCTTCATTTCGTTTTTTGATCGAATACAAACACAGAAACTCATGAAAAAAATACTTGGAACTTTCGCTACCGGGCTCCTAGGTGGCGTCGTAGCACTCGGAAGCTATTCCTATTTTTTGGAAGCTCCCGCCAGCGAATCACAAATGGTTTTACAAGCCTCCTCGCCTACTTATTTTGAATCGAATGAACCCAAAGTGAGTTTTACCCGCTCCGGAGTCCCCGCGTCCATAGGGAGTGTAGATTTTGTACCCGCTGCAGAAAAAACGCTTTCGTCCGTAGTTCATGTTGAGGCGCGCGGTGAACAAGAAATTGCCTATTCCTCGCCCTTAGAAGAATTCTTTTACGGCGGTGGACAAGGGCAGCGAAGATCGCTACCGAGTATGAGTTCAGGTAGCGGAGTTATTATCGCCGAAGACGGATACATAGTCACCAACAACCACGTCATCGAAAATGCCGCTCAAATCCGTGTGACGCTTGATGATAACCGAGTATTTAAAGCCGATTTAGTGGGAACGGACCCCAATACGGACATCGCCCTTTTGAAAGTAGACGAGAAGGAGTTGCCTTACATAGGTTTTTCTAATTCCGACGAAGTACGGGTAGGTGAATGGGTACTTGCAGTTGGGAATCCGTTTAATTTGACCAGTACCGTAACCGCAGGTATTGTTTCGGCAAAAGGCAGAAGCATCAATATTATTCCGGAACGCTTTGCGATTGAGTCGTTCATTCAGACAGACGCCGCGGTAAATCCGGGGAATTCGGGCGGAGCCTTGGTAAATACGGACGGTGCGCTTATTGGGATTAACACGGCCATATCAACCCGAACAGGGTCTTTTGAAGGTTATAGTTTTGCAGTCCCTTCGAATATGGTAAGTAAAGTTGTTAAAGACTTAATGGAGTACGGTACGGTTCAACGCGCTTTCATTGGAGTGAATATTCGCGACGTAAACGCTGAGCTCGCGAAAGAATACAAACTCGATCTAAATAATGGTGTGTTCGTAGGCGGCCTTTCCGAAGGCGGAGCGGCTGGAGAAGCGGGTATTGAAGTAGGCGATATTATTGTTGCGGTGAACGAGGTGCCTGTAGACCGCACCTCTGAATTACAAGAACAAATTGCCCGGTATCGCCCTGGCGACCGTGTAAACGTTCGTGTAAATCGGGAAGGAAATGAAGAAACAATTAGTGTGGTGCTGCGCAATATGCAGGGGAACACCAATCTGGTGAACAAAGAAGAATTGTACACGAGTCGCTTTTTAGGGGCTGTCTTAGAAAAGCCCAGTACGGCTGAACTCAACCGTTTGGGAATTGAAAACGGAGTCATTGTTAAATCGCTCCAAGGCGGAAAATTTCGATCGGAAGGAATCAAAGAGGGCTTTTTAATTACTGAGATTACGGTGGACAAAGAAACTTTTAAAATTGAAGAGCCCAAAGATGTATCCGCGGCTCTGTCGAATAAAAAAGATGTGGGAGTCTTCTTAAAAGGCGTCTACCCCGATGGTGATGTACGCTACTACGCCTTTGGCATGTAAAATCGGGCCGTGAGGCCCTGGAAAAGAAATGAAGAATTGGGTTTGGAATCCTACTTGGTCAGCTAAAGAAGCTCCTAGGTGGGATTCTTTTCTTAGTATCCGTTTTTAATTTTGGGGTTCCAAATCAGGGTAATAAAGGTTACTTTTGCGACGTCATTCAACGCACTTTATTAACTACACAAAAGCAGAGGCGAAATGAACCCATCTTATGAAGAACATGTAGCACTTCGTGCCAAGCACGATAAAGCCGCAGCAGAATTTGTGAAAATTGTTACCGATTTATGGCTCGACAAATCCATTGAAGTAACACTCTTCCGCAAACCCCTTTTAGACCAGAGCATTAGCGAAATCTTAAACACGCACAATTACGCGCGTCAAATTAAAGGAGAGCCCATTACCATAGAAGAGACTTTGGCGCTCGTTCGCGTTATTTCGTCTATTGATGTGGCTCCTTCCAGACTCGACATTGGTCGTTTAAGCGCTGAATGGCTAAAAGAGCAAGACGCTTTCGAAACCATGGAAGCATTTGTGCACGCCAAACTGGATCACATGATCGACGCTTCTTTCGACCTTGTTCCTAAAGATGTAGTCCTTTACGGGTTTGGACGAATTGGTCGTTTATTAGCTCGTATCCTTATTTCGAAAGAAGGACGCGGCGAGCAGCTGCGCTTGCGCGCCATTGTAACTCGCGATACTACGGAAGAGCAGTTAGTGAAAAGAGCTTCTACTCTTCGCCAAGATTCCGTTCACGGGCATTTTCCAGGAACGGTAGAAGTAGATGTTGAGAACTATCGTTTAATCGTTAATGGTAGACCCATCCAAATTATTAGTGCCGCTCAACCAGAAGACATCGATTATACCCAGTACGGAATTAACGATGCCTTGGTTATTGACAACACCGGTGCGTTCCGGGATCATGAAGCTCTATCGCGCCATTTAGTATCTAAAGGTGCCGAGAAAGTTCTTTTCACGGCTCCGGGTAAAGGTGTACCGAATGTTGTTCACGGTGTAAACCAAAATGACTTTGATCCGGCAGATACGAATGTTTGGTCAGCGGCTTCATGTACAACGAATGCTATTACGCCCGTCTTGAAAGTAATTCAAGATGAGTACAATGTGATAAAAGGGCATATAGAGACGGTACATGCCTATACAAACGACCAAAATTTGGTCGATAACATGCACAAAAAATACCGTCGTGGTCGGGCAGCAGCCTTGAATATGGTTATAACCGAAACGGGTGCTGGTCAGGCCGTCTCTAAGGCGCTTCCCGTTCTTGAGGGCAAGCTTACCTCGAACGCAATTCGCGTTCCTACCCCGAATGGATCATTGGCGATTCTAAGCTTAACCGTTGAAAAGAAAACGAGTAAAGAAGACGTCAATTTAACGATGCGCAAAGCGGCCTTATACAGTGAATTAGTAGAGCAAATAGAGTACTCAATGGACGATGAGTTAGTATCGAGCGATATCGTTGGACGCACTGCTCCATCGATTTTCGATAGCCCAGCTACTATTGTAAGCGGCGATGGTCACAGCATGAACTTGTACGTTTGGTACGACAATGAGTTCGGCTATAGTTGTCAAGTAATGCGTTTAGCAAAATATATTGCGGGCGTGCGACGCTTGAGATACTATTAAAACATTCCGAGAGTTAAAGACAAAGCCGTTCTGATTTTCAGAGCGGCTTTTTTTTACCCTTTCAGACCCTTTCGGAAATACGCTACATTTAGTTCAAATTGTCAAAAGCCGCGCAATTATGAAATTCAGTTGCTGATCCTAAAAGAATAAGCGCATTTGCAGTAAGGAAAATAAAGGTCGCTTCGCTCTTTATCATCCCCCGCCATTCTCGTTCGTTATTGCAGGAACTAAAGCAACGCTCTCAGCTCCTTTAAATGCTGGATCTCATAAGTTACCGGCTCTTGGTGTAGTACTTTATGCGGATTAAAGAATACTTGATCCCAACCGGCCTGTTTCGCTCCTATAATGTCGGCTTCTAAGTTATCGCCGATCATTAAACTGCGTTCTTTTGAGGCCCCTGTTCTGCTCAGCGCATATCGGAAAATATTGTGATGCGGCTTGCGAACGCCCGCCTGCTCTGAGGTTACGATCACATCAAAATGATCACCCAAGGTGCTTTCCTTGAGCTTGATGTGCTGCACTTCCTCAAATCCATTCGTGATAATATGCAACTCATAGCGTTCCTTCAAGTAAACGAGCGTTTCAATAGCTTCCGGGAATAGGTTCTTCTTATATGGCGAACGAGCGAGGTATTCTTTTTCCATCCATTTTGCGACCTCACGGTCGGATATCCCAAATTCCTCCAACGTGCGCAAAAAACGAGTTATGCGCAGCGTAGCTTTATCAATTTCCCCATTTCGATACTTCTTCCACATTCGATCGTTATGAACGCGGTAGCGCGGAAAAAACTCATCGAGCCGCAGGCTCCCATGATGAAGCGGAAGCTCCGCCAATAGCTCGCCTAGCGTCTCTTGCGCATTGGCGTCAAAATCCCACAGCGTATGATCTAAATCGAAAAAAAGATGATCGTACTTCATTCTATAATTTCGTTCCGAAAGCTAGATCTCCCGCATCTCCTAACCCCGGTACAATGTATTTCTTGGCGTTCATATCAGGGTCAATTGCAGCAACGTACAAGTCTCCAATTCCTGTCAAATTTTTTTGAACATATTCGACGCCTTCCCGACTTGCAATCACCGATAAGCAATCAACTCGCTTCGGCTTTCCCCGTGACAACAGAGCCTCATAAGCCAATACCATCGACTGCCCCGTGGCCAACATGGGATCGCAAAGTATCACGTGGCGATTGGTTAAATCGGGACTCGCCATATACTCAATTTTCACTTCAAAGGAATGATCTTCTTCTACATCGCGATACGCACTTATGAATGCATTATCAGCTCCGTCGAACACATCGAGCACACCTACATGTAATGGAACTCCCGCCCGTAATATACTCGCAACGACAGGGTTAGAACTTGGAACCGGAACCTCTGCTACAGCCATGGGCGTATTCACTAATCGCAAATTGTACGTGAATGATTTGCTCAATTCGTAGGCGAGTGCGAATCCAATTCGCTTGATGTTTTCACGAAATCGAAACCGATCACGCTGAATTTTTTCGTCTCTTATTTCGGCCATATACTGATTTACAATACTCGGCGTGCTACTTAAATCGAATACATTCATAATTAAGGTTGATACCATTTGAGGTACCAGGGCAGTCGGTTAATGATTAGCTCGGGAATTGATTTTTCCTCAGGCTTTAATCGGTCCGCGAGGACCTTTGGCAAAACCGTTCCGTCTACTTCCAAAAATACGGGAAAGGGTTCCGATTCCGCAATAATTGCTTGTACTAATAGCGTCTCGGGCCAGCGATCGGCATCCACTCGCTTTCCCGCCAAGGTGTGAAGGGTAATGCGATCGGCATCGTAAAAGATATAGGCCCCCGCCGCCAAAGTATTTTGTCGGTCGTACAAGCTCCACACCTGCCCTTTTCTTTTGTGCTGACCTACATGAAGTAAATGCTTTAATCGCTCGAGACTTTGACCATCAAATGCATGTTTTGGGTTTTGTTGTTCGACTAAAAGTTCGATCAATGCTTCAGGTGGATCGTTCCGGAATACCGTGTAATCGAGTTCTCGTTTGACATACTCCGAATTGCTTTTGATGTGTTCAGAAGGGGTCTTTCCCGGACCACACTGCCATTGATAAACAAGGGAATTGATTGGTGAAATTCTCGGCGAGTTTTGCTCGTTTAGATGCCAGCGAACAAACGCGTACTCTTCAGGAACGGCCAACAAGAAATCGCTGAGTAAGGATTCATCGATCTCGGGACCAACGACTCCAAGCTGATAGGTCCACGGAGGCATAGCACCAATCTGCTTCCCGTATTTCTCATACTTGGGCAACGGCATTACCGCTTCATAGTCGTTCAGAACGAGCGCGTCCCAACGGTCTACAACCGTATCGAGAAACCAAGAAAAGGTATACGGTCTTCCTTTTCCGTATTTACGTACCGTTTTGTTCCAAGCCTCCTCATTGAGATCGTCTTGGCGAACAAATTTTATCATAGTGGTGAATTAATCCGAATGCGCCGCATCCAGCAGTCCTTCGTAATAATGCCTCCACCCCCTCCAAAGTTTATTTTCAGAAACAGATTCGTTATGCCAAACCGAAATAAAAGTGCCTTGAACGTCTTTTACCGCCTTCAATACAGGAAGTGTTTTTTCAAGCGCTTCGGGTGCATCCATTTTTTGGTAGAACTTTAAAATACCTTCCATGGCCGCAAATGGGTGGATTTTTAGTGGCGTCATGAATTCTAAATCGAGGTCGTAAAAGTAAAACGGTGTGCAGGTTCCGGCCCTAAACCCGAGCTGAGATGCGTAGCCCATGGTGTAATCATCCGTAATATCTAAATCCAAAAGGTTTCGGTAGGTTTCCGGAATAGTCAGCTTCAAAAAGTGCTGCCTGCTTCTAGTTATCTCTCGATGCGTTATTCCTCCCAATCGCTGCACTTCGTCTGCCAAGCGCTTTTTCTTCTTATTGCTACCATACGACGGGTGGATTCCAATTTGTGCGTAATCGGCAATTCCTTTAATCAATCGTCGAAATCGAGGGTTTGTGTACGGTACATTCTTATCATTTAGTCCGTAATCGGCTAAAAGGAAAAAGTAAATCGTAGGGACTTTATACTTCTCTTGGATCGACTTCAAATACGGGAAAGTGTCGTACGGATCGGGCCGCAGGCCCAAAAGAACAGAAATACGCTCGACAATTTCGCGACCGTTCAGCTGGGTAACCGCCCTAAAGAATCCGCCCATACCCCGCATCAAGCCTTTCCCAGTATAGGAATAGGCATTGTCTACGTCAATTGTATTAATGAAGGAAAAGCTTCGTTCGGGCCATTTGAATTCGGGGAACGCTTGAGATAAAATCTCTTTAATCTTGAGTGCCCATTCATCGACTACTGGTCGCTGCAAAAAATGTGCTTTATAGGCAACCGACGACTCAGCAGAAAAACGTTCATGCTTATCCTTGATATGAGGCAAGTACTCTTCATAACGCGACAGCAAGTAAAAAGAAGCTGCAAAGGGATCGAAAGGCAAGGCCGATGGCGTAGGCACTGGGAACAATGAAATTACGTCGTCTAATTCGCTGGGTTTTGGATCCCACTCATTGATTCCCGTTTCAAACAGCAGTGAGCTATTCCTAAAAAACACTTCATTTCCCAAGGGGCGTGGGGCATAGCTCATTTTAGGTCCCTTGTGCTCAATGAATTCAGAAACTTCGGTCGTGACTTCTACCGAGACTTTAAGCATTTCGGCAAAAACCTGCTTAAAGGCGTACAATACACGCGGGTTCTTTTTATGTGCATACACCAAAATCATCCGAACACCTTCCAAATATGTTCGGCAATCAAGTTGGCCGCATCGCCATTCCCAAAGGTCCCTTTAACTGGACCGGTTTTTGGCTCAGCAGCTAAACGTTTCCATGTAGCTTCAATCAATCCCGAATCGCAATCAACGATGGTTGCGAAGGTATTGTCAACCAATTCGTTCCATTCCGTTTCAGAGCGTAATATTACGCTAGGCGTTCCAAAAAAGAAGGCTTCCTTGGGTATTCCGCCGCTATCAGTAATGACGAATCGAGCATCGCGAACGAGTGCCAGGGTTTCAAAATAAGTCGTGGGCGATTCAAAAAGAAACCTTTTGTGTCCGTGAATTTTTGGCCAAAACTCCGGATAATGGGTGTCAATGGCTGTTCGTGTACGAGGATGACAAGGGAAATAAAGCATCGCTCCCGAGGCTTCCGTATTGTACAGGACGCTATTCAGAATTGTTGTAAGTCGAGCCGGGTCATTGGTATTCTCGGCTCTATGCAACGTAAAGAGCACAAAGTCATCGGGATCTAATCCAGCCGGGAGGCTGGCTTTATTACTGAAATACAAAGCGTTATCGTACATCACGTCACCCGTAAGCTGAACGCTCGGGTTTACAACTGTTGGCTCACCTACGGCTCGATTCGTAATGCCTTCAGCCTTCAACTGTTCCACCGCTGCCTCCACCGGGCAAGCCAGAACACAACTTAAATGATCCGTTAAATGTCGGTTTACTTCTTCGGGCATACTCCGATTATAGGAGCGCAAGCCGGCTTCTACGTGAACAAGGGGCAATTCTAGGTCGCTCGCGGCCAGGGCTGCACCCAGCGTAGTATTCGTATCGCCATATACCAAAACCACATCAGGCCGATTTTCTTCCCAAAGCTTGTGAAGCTCCATGGTTATTCTGGCTGTTTGAACGGCGGGTTTACCGCTTCCTACCCCGAGGTTGTATTTCGGGTTGGGCAATTCTAATTCCCGAAAGAAAACATCGGACATGTTATCGTCGTAATGCTGGCCCGAGTGAATGAGCGTTTCTTCTATTCGACCCGCATAATCGGCCCGCAATACACGATCTAATGCGGCAGACTTTATAAACTGAGGTCGAGCCCCTACAACTGTGTGAAGTTTTATCATGAACTAAAGTTCGTTATTATCGGCAAAGCTAAAATAATCCTGTTCAGTCACTATTAAGTGATCCAGGACCTTAATATCTAATAATTCGCCCGCATTTTTAACTCGCTCAGTAAGTTTTCGATCGGCAGTGCTCGGGGATTTGTTCCCACTCGGATGATTGTGGGCGATGATTATAGACGTAGCTCCGCAATAAAAGCCCTCCCTAAACAGAAGACGAATATCGACCACCGTACCGCTGATTCCGCCTTTACTAATAGGTCCTTTTTGAAGAATTTTATTGGCGTTATTCAAATACAGCACCCAGAATTGCTCGTGATTTAAATCGCCCAGCGTAGGTTGAAGGAGTTCGAAAGCCTGGCGGCTCGATTGAATCGTTTGTCGTTCAAGCGCTTCTGCTCCAGCCCTTCTCCGGCCTAATTCCAAAGCGGCTAGTATCCTAACCGCTTTTGCCTCACCAATTCCATGCATCGCGATTAATCGCTGGAAATCGAGCTTTCCCAGTTCTTTCAAATTACCTTCTACAGACTTCAACAAAACTCGAGCAAGATCTACCGCGCTTTTATCTCGTGTTCCCGACCCAATTAAAATGGCTAAAAGCTCGGCATGACTCATCTGATGCCTGCCCCAATTAATCATTTTTTCACGCGGTCGATCTTCTTTCGCCCAAAAGCGAATTCCCCTTTCTTTTGAATAATTCATTATTCAAAGTACCACGTTGTCAAGGCCATAGACAAGAACCCATCAGACTCTGAAAGTCGAATCGAGACTTATTCATGTTTTCGGACCTTCTTTCGAACATTAAATTATCACTCCAGAGCCACTTTGAACCCAATTCAATCATCGAAAACTAGTACCTTCAAGGCATGAACGTATACACCCCTGCAGACCTTAAAACGGTGTCCGTATTAGAAAGTGTTCCCGACTACGAGCTGCAGTGGCTGATTGATCACGCTACCTTCCAAACGTATAAAGAGGGTGAATACGTCTTTAAAAAAGGAGACGCTGCCGATGAAATGTACATTCTTATGGAAGGGCGTGTGCTTTTCTACTTGGAACAAAATGGTCAACGGCGCGATATGGGCGAAGCTAAAAAAGGCACCTTAACAGGTCTCCTTCCCTATTCGCGATTAACTCATGCAACCGGTAATGGCGTCGTTATTAAACATGTAGAGTTATTGTCGGTTCATCGCGATATCATTCAAAAAATGATTGTTGAATGTCCGCTTTTAACTACTGCGCTCGTTCACCACATGACTTCGAGAGTGCGAGATTTCACGAATACTCAACAACAAGTAGACAAACTCGCGGCGCTCGGAAAACTTTCTGCCGGACTCGCACACGAGCTTAACAACCCTGCCTCGGCGATCGTGCGCAGCGCTGACGTGCTCAAACAACATCTTGGACATGTGCCCGATCGGTTTAAAAAGGTCTTGTCAATGCGAATGGAAGAATCGGCCATTAACGTTGTAAATGGGTTAGCTGATCAAAAAATTCTCGAAGTGATTAAAGACATCCCAATGCTCGAGCGTTCCGATCTTGAAGACGACTTGCTCGATTGGCTCGAGGACCACGATATTGATTTTAGTGAAGAATGGGTCGAACAGCTATTAGACTTTAACTTCTCTACTGATGACCTAGAAACCATTTGTAGCGCAACGGGTGCAGAAGCTCTTGGACCATCACTAGGTTGGTTGGTCAACGTGCTCACTACAGAGAAATTAGTAGAAGAAATAAAAGATGATTTGAACTCGACCATGTCGCAGTACTTAATCGATCAAATAAATAGTATTGAGAACATTGAAGTCAGCGGCCAAACAGAGATTTGCAGAGTGGAAGGCTCGGATCGACTCGAAAAGGTGGTGCTTAAAAACCGAACTGATCAATCCGAGATTGAATTAGAGGCAACGGCACTCTTTATTTTCATCGGCGCGAAACCCTACACGGAGTGGCTGAACGATGACTACTTGCGCGATTCGAAAGAGTTTTTACTTTCGGGGCGTGATTTAACAAGCCATCCAGAATACAAAAAACGTTGGAAGCTAGAAAGAGACCCTTATATACTTGAAACATCCGTTCCCGGTGTATTTACGGCCGGAGACGCACGTAGTGGAGCCATGAATAGAGTTGCCTCTGCCGTAGGAGAAGGCGCAATGAGTATTAGTCTCGTTCATCGTTACCTCAGCGAAAATTAACCCCATGATAGAGCGTTTTAAACAAATTCGGAAGTATACCGAAGATCTTTGTCTTCCCCTTCAAGTAGAAGATTATATTCCTCAAGCGGTGGTGGATGTGAGTCCACCTAAATGGCATCTCGCCCATACTACTTGGTTTTTCGAAACGTTCATCTTAAAGCCACACGCTCCTGGTTATCAAGTGTTTCAAGAGAAATACAGCTTCCTTTTCAACTCCTATTACGAATCTATTGGAGATCGTGTTTTCCGCGATCATCGCGGACATATGAGTCGGCCCACGGTTTCAGAAGTGTATGATTACCGAGCGTATGTAAACGAGCACATGGTCGAGTTTTTGGAGAATTCCGAGGTTCCAAATTTCCTTAATGAGGTTTTGGCCTTAGGTCTTCAGCACGAGCAACAACACCAAGAGTTACTCATAACGGACTTAAAGTTCACACTCTCTCGAAACCCCTTGTTTCCAGCGTACGACTTAAATAACACTTGGGAGACTAATTTTCCTTCGCCGGCGGAAAACCAATGGGTTGAATTGGCTGAAGGGCTCTACGATATAGGCTACTCGGGAAGCGATTTTTGTTTCGACAATGAATTGGGTCGGCATAAAGTATATCTCGCAGGTTGTCGTGCCGCCACAAATTACGTGACTAATGAAGAGTATTTGGCCTTCATGAACGATGGTGGATATACTGATTTTCGTCATTGGCTCAGTGAAGCGTGGGGAATGGTTCAAGAAAAAGGGTGGAATGCTCCTTTGCACTGGCATCAAATCGATGGTCAGTGGCACGAGTATCAATTGAACGGGTTGGTCCCGATCGAGCCGAAGGCTCCGGTGCGCCATATTAGCTACTTTGAGGCCGATGCTTATGCCGCCTGGTCAGGTAAGCGGTTGCTCACCGAATTCGAGCGTGAAGCGCTTGATAACGCCCTCACGGGCGGATGGCTATGGGAGTGGACGGGAAGTGCGTATCTGCCCTACCCGCGCTTCTCCAAAGCGGAAGGCGCCATTGGCGAATACAACGGAAAATTCATGGTGAATCAAATGGTACTTCGCGGCGGGTCATTGGCATCGCCTTTGGGTCATGTCAATCGACCGACATATAGAAATTTCTTTCATCCGCATCTTAGATGGCAATTTAACGGGATCAGACTCGCGAGTAAATGATTATATACACACCCAACAAAGCTTTTGGTAAAGATATTCTTCATTGGGGACGCAGCTGGACAATGCGGCGCTTAATCTATTTCACCTTAATTATTGGTGCAATAACTGGACTTATTTGCGCTCCTATAGTACATCTGGAAGTCACGGAAGAACTAAAAATGAATCCGTCCGTTTTTTCGTTTTTAGGGATTGTGCTAAGTATTTTATTGGTATTTAGAACCAATACGGCCTATGATCGATGGTGGGAAGGCAGAAAGCAATGGGGCGCACTCGTGAACAACTGTCGCAACCTAGCCATCTTGGTGCAAACCTCCTTTCCCAAAAATGATCTAAGCT
This sequence comes from Flavobacteriales bacterium, assembly GCA_965658225.1. GTDB lineage: Bacteria > Bacteroidota > Bacteroidia > Flavobacteriales > ECT2AJA-044 > ECT2AJA-044. The sequence continues at coordinate 52,744 of CBFHRK010000001.1, forward strand.
CCCGTACATTTATGGCCGTGCATATCAGCAACTTCTGTATCGCTTTCAAGGAACATTTGCGCGAGGGAACTAAACTAGAGGAGTTGATTGATGTCTCCAGAGAAGAGCTGACGGTTTACGAATCCAAAGACCATGTGCCCAATCACATTGCATTAGAAATTCAACAATGCCTGCATGATGCCTATCGGGCCGAGGCCATAGGGCCGGAGGACCACCGAAACATGAAAGAACAGTGGCAATCATTGCTCGATATTTTAGGTGCATGCGAGCGTATTAAAAAGACGCCAATTCCCTTTAGCTACGCGGTTCATATCCGATTATTCATTTTGGCCTACACAGTGCTCCTTCCCTTCGCTTTAGTGGCAAGTTTTGAGTATTGGACGGTACCCTTAGTCATGTTCATATTTTATGCCTTCATGGGAGTTCAAATGATGGCCGAAGAAATTGAAGATCCTTTTGGGCTCGATTGTAACGACCTCCCAACGGGCACCATTGCTCACACAATAAAAAACAACGTTTTCGAAATTTTAGAAAACAAATCGCACCAGGGCCTTCGTCTGGAATTACACGATTACGATAAAATACATTGACATGCCCACTTTTGCAGAGGATGTCCTGGCCGGACTAAGCAAAGAAGAGAAATCTATCAGTTCAAAATACTTTTACGACGCCAAAGGCAGCGCTATTTTTCAGGCGATCATGCGTATGCCAACGTACTACCTAACTGATTCAGAATTTGAGATTTTAGAAACGAATAAAGCTGAAATTCTCGAGCTCTTCACGGAAGACCAAGGTCCATTCAACTTGGTCGAGTTTGGAGCTGGAGATGGATTAAAGACGAAAATACTGATCGAATTCTTTTTAAAAGAAAACGTTGATTTCACCTACGCTCCTATTGACATTTCACGAGATGCGCTGAACAACTTATCTGATGATTTACGGAGCAAGTGGCCCGATTTAAAAATTAACCCGCTGCACACAGACTATTTCAATGGTTTAGATGTATTACAAAAGGAAGAGCGAAGAAATATCGTTCTCTTTTTAGGTTCCAATCTGGGGAATTTCGATCCCAAGGGAGCTCAGGTATTCCTATCAGAAATACGCGCGCATCTAAAATCCAAGGATGGTTTATTTATTGGTCTGGACTTACAGAAAGATCCACATGTAATCCTACGGGCATACAATGACCCGGAAGGCATCACAAAGTCGTTTAACCTTAATTTATTGAATCGCATCAACGAGGAGCTCGGAGGCCATTTTGACCCCATGAAATTTGATTTCTACTGCTCCTATTCGCCCGAAACAGGTGAGGTGCGCTCCTATATAGTGAGTAAAACGGACCAAAAAGTTCGGATCGATTCACTAAACTTTGAAGCCCAGTTCAAACAATGGGAAACGATTCATACCGAAATAAGTAGGAAGTTTAAGCTGGACAGGATGCCGAAGCTCGCGAATGAAAATGGTTTTGAATTCGTCTCGAATACGCTTGACTGCAAGCACTATTTCGTAAACTCCTATTGGAGGGTAAAATGAAAAAGGTCGCTCAATGAGCGACCTTTAGTCTTTTTCAAAAGCCAATTTCTATCAGGCGCTAGCGATCTGATTCATCATACCACTCTTTAGGTTTGCCGCCTTTTTCTTGTGGATAACATTGGTTTTAGCCAAGCGGTCGATCATACTCGCCACTTGCGGGTAACGCTCTTCCATTTGTTTTTTGTCGGTCATACCACGAAATTCACGCAATGCATTACGCATTGTTTTGTGGTAATAACGATTGCGCAAGCGACGAACTTCAGTGCTGCGGATTCTCTTTAATGCTGACTTATGATTAGCCATAATACTTCTTCTTATTCTTTGTAGCCCGTAGGGGATTCGAACCCCTGCTACCAGGATGAAAACCTGGCGTCCTAACCCCTAGACGAACGGGCCGCGTTGCCTCTATTATTTTAGGGAGTGCAAATGTAACGCACATTTTTCTTCTCACAAAGAAATGAGTGAAAAAAAATTCAACCTCATCTTCTTTCGAAGCGCTAATTAATACGCTCGTGCAAAAACCACCCTTCTATTTGACGGCGCTCCCGTTAAAATACAAGCTCCTTTTTCTTCTTTACCCTCAAGTGGAATACAGCGAATAGTCGCTTTAGTCATCTCTTTAATTTTCTCTTCCGTCTCTGGAGTCCCATCCCAATGGGCGTACACAAATCCGCCTTTCTTTTTAATGATTGATTCAAATTCTTCCCAAGTATCCGCTCTATGTGTATTTTCCTCTCTGTAATCTACAGCTTTATTGAACATATTCATTTGAATCTGCTCCAATAAATGAGTGACTTTAGCCTCCAAATCCGATTGCTGAAGAAACTCTTTTTCAAGGGTGTCGCGACGAGCCAATTCCACCGTGCCATTTTCTAAATCGCGGGGTCCCATTGCTATTCGGAGGGGAACTCCTTTGAGTTCATACTCATTGAATTTCCAACCTGGTTTGTACGTATCCCGATCATCGAGATGTACACGAACTCCCGCTTTGCGCAAGCCTGTCTGAATTTCTTTTAACTTCTCAACAACAGCATCTCTTTGTTCATCGCTTCGGTAGATAGGAACCAACACCACTTGATGTGGAGCTAAGTTTGGGGGTAAAACCAATCCGTTATCATCGCTATGCGTCATTATCAAAGCGCCCATTAAACGGGTGCTTACACCCCATGAAGTTGCCCAAACATATTCTAATTTCCCTTCTTTGCTTTGGAATTTTACATCGAAAGCTTTTGCGAAATTCTGACCCAAGAAATGTGAAGTCCCGGCCTGAAGTGCTTTCCCATCTTGCATCAACGCTTCAATACAATAGGTCTCTAAAGCTCCGGCGAAACGCTCGTTTGGACTCTTCACCCCTTGTAATACTGGGATTCCCATGTATTCTTCGGCGAAGGTCGCATAAACACCCAGCATTTGCTCTGCTTCGGCAATGGCCTCTGTTTTCGTTGCATGCGCCGTGTGACCTTCTTGCCATAAGAATTCAGCCGTTCTCAGAAACAAACGTGTTCTCATTTCCCACCGAACCACATTTGCCCATTGATTAATCAAAAGAGGTAAGTCTCGATAGCTCTGAATCCATCTGCGATAAGTGTCCCAAATGATGGTCTCCGATGTAGGGCGAACAATCAATTCTTCTTCGAGCTTAGCCGTTTCGTCTACCACGATTCCGCTTCCATCTTCAGCGTTCTTCAAACGGTAATGAGTAACCACGGCACATTCCTTGGCAAAACCTTCAACATGACTCGCCTCCTTACTGAAATACGATTTCGGAATAAAGAGTGGGAAATAAGCATTTACGTGTCCGGTTTCTTTAAACATACGATCGAGCTCAGCCTGCATGCGTTCCCATATTGCATACCCATACGGCTTAATCACCATGGATCCACGGACACCGGAGTTCTCAGCCAAGTCGGCCATATTGACTAACTCGTTGTACCACTTACTATAATCTTCAGATCTCTTCGTTAACTTTTGGGCCATCAGAATTTATGGTATAAAATTTGTACCTTCTTGGATAAACAATTTAGCCACCAAAGGTATTAAAACTACCCGCTAAAATCAGCGTATGAAAAAGACACTTCCCCTTATAGTACTATGCGCCTCGATATTATCGAGTTGCTCTTCCAGTTATTTAGCCCAAAACGGTGAATTCGACGGGGTTTATGATCCCGGCGGTGACGCCGTTGTTTATTACGCTTCTGAGAGCGAACAAGGACAAGAAGAACCAGTAGCGGATTACGATTATGTTGACCCGGAATTTGATCCGAGCAATATGAGCGAATACGAATACTCTTCAAGAATCAGACGATTCCATTCAGATGCCGATTTTGGTTACTACGACCCTTATTTTACAAATATGGGTTACTACAATCCGAATCCAGGAAACTTTGGAACAAGTATTTATTCGGACGTTTATGGTTTCGGGGGAATGCCATACGGAAGCGGATTTGGCAACGGCTGGAATACCGGAATGGGTTGGAATTCATGGAGCGGTTGGAGCTTCACTTTAGGCTATAGCTGGGGTAACCCGTATGGGCCTTACGGCCCGATGGGTGGCTTCGGATACAATCCCTATAATCCTTGGAACCCTTTTAACCCTTGGAACCCTTACGGAGGGTTCGGAAACCCTTATTGCCCAAATTATTTCAACTCACTAGACGTGAACTCGTTTGTGTATGCCCCAAGAGGTCAAAGTCAACCGAATCAGGCCGGATACGTTCAAAATGCCTATCAAGGGGCTTTGAAGTCCGGAACAATAACTCCTCCGGTCTATGAAGAATTAGTAGCTTCTGCAGAGCCTGTTAGTCGATCTACTAGAACAGTTAAAAATGAATCACCAACAGTGGTGCAATCTGCCCGCGGAGTAAGTAGCCGTGCAAATCTTACAAGTGTGAACGACCGCTCAACAAGTGTTCGTAAGAACACTCCAGAAAGAATAGAATCTCGAGACATACAAACGCGTGCCAATTCATATTATCGCCAAATGGAACGATACGCTCGCGGTCAAAATGAATTCTTAAATCGATTTGAACGGTCAGGAACTCCGTCGCGCTCACAAAGCAACAATTTCCTTGAGCGCCTCGAGCAAGCAACGCGTCAATGGAATGTAGAATCGATGCCGAGTAACAGCCGTGGATGGCAATCTCCTAGCCTAAATCGTAACCAAGGAGGTGAATCTCCTGTATTCAGAGGAAATAATGGAGGTAGTGGATCAAGCCCGACCTTCAGGAGCGGTGGAACGAACTCGCGCAGTGGTGGATCATCAGGTGGCGGGTCGCGCGGCGGATCAACTGGTGGTGGATCAAGAGGTGGCGGAAGACGATAATCAGATGAAAAAATCGCTCTTCCTCCTATTTATACTGACCGCTCTTATCGGGGTGGGTCAAACGGCTCAAGACGCCCTTCAATACTCCTTAATCAATTATTACGGAAGTGCCCGATTTGATGCCATGGGCGGGGCGTTTAACGCGCTCGGTGGCGACTACTCGGCAGTGCTTATAAATCCTGCCGGAGGCAGCATTTATAAAACGACTCAAATGGAATTCACACTCGGCGTAAGTAGTGACGAGAATAGCGCATTCTACAACAACAGTCCGGCGCGAGATGTCAACTCAAACGTTTATGTAGGCACCGTTGGATTGGTAAAGCGTTATGAAGATGCCCTGCGATCGCCTAATTGGTCAGATTTGACATTCACAATTGGTTTTGCTCGACTCAACGACTTCAACCGAAAACAGCAAATTCAAGGTGAAGCGGATATCTCAAGAGCGGATTATTTCACTGATTTAGCGCAAGGAACTCCCTACGAAGATTTAGCCTTTGAATATCCTTTTGACGCGGAATTAGCTTGGTACACCTTTCTAATCGATACTCTAGGAACTCCCGATAATTATATCTCCCTCGTTGAAAATCCGGGCGGAACCCAGCAAGAGCGAATTAATTCTTCAGGATCTCAAAACGAAATCAACCTAGGTCTAAGTACGTGTTATGCGAACAGCCTGCATTTTGGAGCGTCGATAGGCATCCCTATTATAAACTACAACGAAGAGCGGTATTATGACGAAACAGAATTAGATTCTGCTACGAATACCGTTGGAGGTTGGTCGTACAATCAGTTTTTAGAATCCTCCGGTGGCGGATTTAACCTAAAACTCGGAGTAATTTACCGTCCCGTGAACTGGCTCCGTTTAGCAGCGGCATACCACAGTCCGAGTTGGTACACGATGGAGGAGTTTTACAGCAGCTCCATGAGGACTAATTTCTCTGATGGTGGAACCATTACACGCGATTCTCCCGAAGGAAATTACACCTACGAATTGCGCACCCCTGGCCGATGGCACTTCGGCGCAGCAGTGGTTATTGCTCCGGCTGGAGTTATTTCCGTCGATTATGAGTTAGTTGATTACAGCAACGCGCAATTTGGCTCGTTAGACGGATTTGATTTTGGACCAACGAACACTCAAATAGCGAATAGTTACTCGAACAGTAACGTTTTAAGAGTGGGCACGGAATGGCGCGCTAAAAACTTGTATTTCAGGGGTGGTTATCAAGCTTGGGGCAGTCCACTCAATAACGCCTCTCCATTCAGCTACGATAGAACCAGTATATCGGGGGGTATAGGATTCCGAAGTCATAGCTTTCAGCTCGACTTCACCTATATGGTAACGGAAGTAAACTCGACCCGTTATTTATACGCAACTGTGGACGGACAAGAAACCAATCCGGTTTCTATAAGCAATAGAGAGCAGCGCTTTGTTGTGACTGCGGGATTCCCAATTCGGTAGTTATTTTAACGTTTTGAGCGCACTTTTGGCCTGTCGCTGATAACTTGCCGCATAAGGGTAGTTGTTGTACTCCAAGGAAGCGTTAAAATGGATTTCCGCTTTTTCCAATTCGCCTTTTGAAAGGTACAATTCGGCCATTCGAATGTGACTCGCCGGAACTAAGTATGTTCTTGAATCAAAAGGGATTTTAACTGTTCTTTGGTACTCATCAATGGCTTGCAATGCATTCCCTTTTCGCTCGTAGATGCGCGCTCGATAATAATGCCAAAGTTGATTATTCAAAGTACTTGAAAATAAGTGCGGATTTATGCTTTCAAGCATTTTTTCCGCCTTCTCCAGGTTTCCCGAGTCGAAAGCCAATCGCACTTGCAACAAATTCGGATGGGGTCGCACTTGCGATTCGAAAACGGCTTGTTTGTCGGCTCCTACAAATGCCTTGCCTTTCGCCTTTATTTCCTTGGTATAAAGTAAATAAGAGCTTTCATCGCCTTGAAGTAGAAAATGCCAACTCAAATACAAATAAGCCGATTTCAAGTAGTTTTGTCCCGGATACTGATTAATGAAATAGAGTAATTGGTTTTCAGCTTCGTCACTACGGTTACGAACAAGCGTTTTTCCGAAAGAGTATTCCAAGTACCAAAGTCCTAGGTTTCCTTTTCCTTTTTTAACTCGAGTGAGTATATCAATCGCCAATTGGCCTTTCCCCGATCTTGTTAAGTATTCGGATTTAAGAAATAAAAAGAGCGGATATTCGAGCGCCTCTTGCTCCGTAACAAGCACCTCTTGTTCAACTTCGACATTCAGTGTTACATAGGCCGTTGTAAAACGTGCGTGCAGCAGGTCCATCGAATTCCCTTTCGCACTTTGCGACAAACGATTCAAAATCCGCTTTCCTTTGGCTATGTTGCCATTGAGTCCAACTACGGAAGCATACCATTGGTAATTTTCTGGAATTGCTCCCATAACCAACTGCATTATCCCCCAGCCTAGCATGTTGGATGACAAAAGTGAATCTTGCCGATAGGCAGTTTCGTACAAATTATAACTGCGGTAAATATCCATTGCCGCGCTTAAACTGCTTTCGGAGCTCAAGTGAACAAACCCGCGTTTGAGGTATAACTCACCCAAAAGACCCGCTCTTCGAGGATGACTTTTAGGAAGGTCTGAGACCTTTTTGAAAAGGTTATCGTAGTGGTTAAACAACCGAGCTTTATCTTCCGACCGTTCTGTGTTCATGAACTGAATTAGGTCCACGTCTGATTGAATGTAAAACGGAACAAGATTGTCGGGGTCTTTTGAGCTCAGGCTGTCTAGAATCGTTTTAGCCTTCTTGAACTGAAATTTAAACACCAAGTCATATGCACGGTCGAACTCTGTTGACCATGTGAAATGGGGAGTGCCCTGTAGAAAATATGAATTGGTGAGAAGCGCACAAAAAACGAGTGCATACCTCAGTGTCAAAAATTTCATGCAACAAAAAAAGGGTTTCTTACAATAAGAAACCCTTTTTCAGTGCTATTTCGTACGAATCAGAAACTAGATCCAGCAAAAAGTTTTGCCATTTTCTCTTCTTCTTCTCCAGCAAGCTCCGGATCTACTAAAATACGTCCACAGTGCTCACTCGTCATGATTTTCTTGCGTTGTGCAATTTCCATTTGCTGCTGTGGTGGAATGGTAAAGAAGGAACCACCCGTAGCGCCGCGCTCAACAGTAACTACGGCAAGTCCATTTTTCGAGTTTCCGCGGATTCTATTGTAAGCGCCTAATAAGCGTTCTTCGATTTGCTTCTCGAACTCCGTCGCCTTTTTAAGCAACGCCTTCTCTTCTTTTTCCGTTTCTTTCAAAATTGTATCCAACTCAGCTTTCTTGTGCTCAAGGTGCTTGCTGCGCTCTTCCAGTTTTGATTTAGAAACATCCAACACTTCGTTTTTCGCTTCAATCTTCGCTTTGAATTCTTTGATTCGCTTTTCAGCAAGCTCGATTTCAAGCGTTTGGAATTCAATTTCTTTGGTCAGGGCATCAAATTCACGGTTGTTACGAACCTTCATTTGCTGTCCTTCGTATTTCTTGATTAGCTCTTGAGCATCGGCAATCAGGTTTTTCTTTGCTGTAATTTCAGCATCGAGTTCGCCAATTTCTCCTTCGAACTTCTCAATTCGCTTCGTTAATCCAGAGATTTCATCTTCAAGATCTTCAACCTCTAATGGTAATTCACCTCGTACTGAGCGAATCTTATCGATTCTTGAATGCACTAATTGAAGGTCAAATAACGCGCGGAGCTTCTCCTCCACTGAAATTTCTTTCTTTGTTGACTTCGCCATAAGTCTATAAATAGTTGATGGGATTTGTATTCACTTCCGACAAAAGGACTGCAAATTTAGCAAATTTTTGCATAAGCAACTCTTTTATAAGCACTTTAGTAAACTGCTCACTTTCATAATGGCCTATGTCAGCAATCATTAGATCGTCTTCAGCATCAAAGAATTGATGGTATTTGTAATCTCCGGTTATGAAAACATCTGCCTTAGCGCCTTTTGCCGCTGGTAAAAGGAAGCTCCCCGCTCCCCCGCAAATGGCAATGCGCTGCACTTTTTCTTTTGTCGGACGTGTGTGACGAATCAAGGGGGTTTTCATTTTATCTTTTAGGTCACGTAAAAACGCTATTGCATCTGTCGGGTTTTCTAAATCACCTATCATACCTGCACCCACTTCTCTAAGTGCGTTTCTCAGTGGATAAAGGTCGTAGGCTACTTCTTCGTACGGGTGACTATTTACCAAAGCCTGTACTACCTTTCCTTCGTGCCTTCTCGGCACGATTAACTCGAGCCGCGTTTCCTCTTCTTTATGAAGCTTCCCTTTCTCGCCCACAAATGGCTGGGTGTCTTCACCTGCTTTAAAGGTTCCTTCCCCTTTTGTACTGAAGCTACAGTCGGAATAGTCGCCGATTGAGCCAGCCCCCACTTCAAACAAGGATAAGCGTACAGCTTCAAGATGGGCATTGGGCACAAAAGTTACCAGTTTACTAAGCAATTCTTTCTTAGGGGCAAGAATTTCAACATTTTGTAATCCTAAACGCCGCGCAATTTCCGCATTCACTCCAGGCAACACATTGTCCAAGTTTGTGTGAATGGCATAAATCCCGATATCGTTTTTAATAGCCAACATCACCGTTCTTTGTACATAGTCGGTACCGTTAAACTTTTTGAGTCCTTCAAACACAATGGGGTGATGCGCAATAATGAGCTCACATTTCTTGTTAATGGCCTCTTGAACCACCTCTTCTGTACAGTCCAAGGAAACCAAAACCTTGCTTACTTCTGCGTCTTTTTGGCCCACAATAAGCCCGCTGTTATCGTAACCCTCTTGATATTCGAGTGGCGCTATCGACTCTAAATACGATGTTATTTCACCTATTCGCATTACTTTCAATTTGCCTCTAAAGTATAAATCTTACGTTTGTATCCATGCTTAAAAGCCTTTCAAAGATTTATGGTTTTTTCGTTCGTAAACGGAATCGCGAATTCGATTCGGGAAAGCGACCCGGCGTTGCTTTTGAGTTACCCATCATATCGGTGGGTAATTTGAATACGGGCGGAACAGGTAAAACGCCGCATGTAGAATACCTTATTGAGCTTCTGAGTCCTCATTTTTCAGTGGCCATTTTAAGCAGAGGATACCGTCGAAAAACAAAAGGTTTTCGATTGGGAAGTAACATCGATTCCGCAGATACTCTAGGCGACGAACCCTTCCAATACCTTCGAAAATTCGGTACAAATTCAACCGTAAAAGAGACGACTGGAAAGCATGTTTCTGTGGCCGTTTCTGAAAGTCGGGTAATTGGTGTTTCTGAATTAATTGCTCGGTGTAATCCGGAAGTCATTTTACTGGACGATGCTTTTCAACACCGAAAAATAAAACCCGGCTTCCAAATAGTACTGACCACCTTTCAAGAGCCCTACACGCGCGACTCCCTGATTCCTGCGGGTCGCCTGCGAGAGTCAATTGACGGAGCAGACCGAGCCGATGCGGTGGTGGTTACAAAATGCCCGACGGAATCAACTGATGAAGAACTAATCGAACTCGGAATGGAGTTACAGTTAAAAGACCATCAAGAGCTGTTCTTCAGTTCTTTTCAATACGGCTCCATCCGCCCGGAGGGCGAAATAATTATCGAATCTCCCAAACGCGCCTATGCACTTTGTGGAATAGCCAAGCCCGATCCGTTTCTGCAAGAAATCAAGAAACACTTTGAGTTAAAAGGAATTCAAATACATCGCGATCACCATCGGTTTACGAAAAAAGATATTCAGCGCCTACGGCGCGATGCTACCCCTTTCCTAAACGGAGAAACCATAATTTTAACAACTGAAAAAGATTTCATGCGTCTACTTCCACTAAAAGATTTATGGCGCGATTTACCCATTTACACTTGGCCCATCAAGCCAGTATTAAAAGCTCACGAGCAATTTGACTCAATGATACTCGACTATGTTAGAAAAAGTAAATAAGGCCGTATCCTATTTAAAAGAACAACTGCCCGGAACACCGGAATGCGGAATTATTTTAGGCACCGGATTGGCTGGGTTGGCCGAAAAAATCGAAAACCCTCAGTACATCCCCTATTCAGAAATTCCCTATTTCCCTAAATCGACCGTCCAAGGGCATCCCGGACGAATGATCTACGGAGAACTCGGAGGTAAGAAAGTGCTGGCCATGCAAGGGCGTATCCACTATTATGAAGGGTACGACATGAAAGAAGTTACCTTCCCAGTGCGCGTATTGAGCCTCATAGGCATTGAACTGCTGATTCTATCCAACGCTTCGGGTGGAGTAAATCCGGATTTCGAGATCGGAGACATTATGCTCATCAGCGACCACATTAACCTACAACCCGAAAACCCACTAAGAGGGGTAAACGTCGATGAATGGGGACCCAGATTCCCCGACATGAGCGAGGCCTACGATGAAACAAATAGGGCAGCTATGCGCCAAATCGCTAAGAGTGAAGGCGTTCTCCTTCGTGAAGGTATCTACGCATCTGTTCCAGGACCCAATTTTGAAACTCCGGCCGAATATGCTTATATCCGTAGAATTGGCGCCGACGCTGTGGGGATGAGTACGGTACCAGAAGTAATTGTTGCGCGTCACATGAACCTCAAGTGCCTTGCCCTTTCCGTAATCACGGATTTAGGCGTTGAAGGGAGTATTGTAGAGATCACCCATGAAGAAGTTCAAGAGGTAGCGCAGAAAAGTGAAAAGGTACTGACAAAGTTGGTCGAACGTTTTTTAGAGGATCGCGGTTAGACTCGTATCTTTGCAGACTTAAAGAAAGAAATTTGGAAATTCCTTACGATAAATACGAGCCCGTTATTGGACTAGAAGTGCATATTCAACTTCTTACAAAATCCAAGGCTTATTCTCCGGACGCTACCGAATATGGAAATGCGCCTAATTCAAATGTGCACCCTACTTCATTAGGACACCCCGGAACCTTGCCGATTGCAAATACGCGTACGGTAGAATTTGCGGTTCGACTCGGACTAGCGGTTGGCGCCGACATTCGAGAAGTAAATGAGTACGCTCGAAAGAATTACTTCTACGCCGATTTACCTAAAGGCTATCAAATTACTCAAGACGACACTCCGATTTGTACGGGCGGTTCCGTGCGAATAAAAGACAAAGACGGTAATCCGAAAACGATTAACCTGACACGAATCCATATGGAAGAGGATTCGGGAAAATCGATCCACGATATTGATCCGTTTAACACGCTTATTGATTTAAATAGAGCTGGAGTTCCTTTGCTCGAAATTGTTTCTGAACCGGAAATTGCGAATGCCCAAGAAGCCTACAACTACCTCTTAGAAATTAGAAAGCTCGTTCGCTATTTAGAAATATGTGATGGCAATATGGAGGAGGGCTCTCTTCGTTGCGACGCGAATATATCGGTCCGCCCGAAGGGCGAAACCAAGCTAGGCACACGAAATGAGGTGAAGAACATCAATTCGATGAGGAATGTGATGCGGGCGATTGAAAGCGAGATCAAGCGCCAGATCGAGGTAATAGAAGGCGGGGGTGTTATTGACCAAGAAACCCGTGGATTTGATGCAGTTACAGGTGGAACCACTATTTTGAGATCCAAAGAAGACGCGCACGACTACCGTTATTTCACGGAGCCGGATTTAGCACCCGTATTAGTTAAACAGGAATATGTTGACCAAGTAAAAAGTGAACTCCCTCCGCTTCCCGACGAGCTTTTTGATCGATACACAAACAGTTTTGGCTTATCGGATTACGACGCTCAAATCTTGACAGACAGCAAAGAAATTGCCTTGTATTTTGAAGAGATGACGCGCCATACCAAAAACCATAAGGCTGCGGCCAACTGGATGATGGGATCGATTAAGTCTTATTTGAACGACCAGGCCATTGAAATAACCGACTTCCCTATCTCACCGAAGGCGATTACCGAAATTATTGAACTAATAGACAGCGGAGTAATTAGCAATAGCCAAGCGGCACAAAAACTTTTCCCGGCATTATTAGAGCAGCCTTCCGCCTCACCCAAGGCTTTGGCTGAGGCTAACGGCTGGATCCAAGAAAGTGACGACGACGCCCTTATCGCTTGGGCGGCAGAAGCCATCGCCATGTACCCAGACAAAGTTGAAGAGTACAAGAATGGAAAGAAAGGATTGATTGGACTCTTTATGGGAGAAGTGATGAAGATGTCGCGCGGAAAGGCCGATCCAAAAAAAGCAAGCAGCATAATTAGAGAACAATTAGAATCATGACAAAATATTTTTTGACCTTCATTGCCACCGCCGGAATTTTCTGGTCGTGCTCGAGTAATCCGGAAAGCACCGCTCTACCTCAAGAGTCGATGACAACCATCAGCGGCACCCTGGATGGAGCCGGGAAAATTGTTCTTGGTCAGTTGAATCCGAATCAAATCGATAATATCGATACCGTATTCGCCAATGAAGGCGCTTTTAAGTTTGATGTTGCAACGGAAACAACCTCGTTTTACACCCTTCTATTCGAAAATGGCATGCAAATGTTGCTTGCCGCCGAACCCGGAGAGCATATTGAACTGAACGGTGTTGTATCCAACGGAAGCATAGAATATACAGTTACCGGATCAGAGAAAAGCGAAGTGCTGCGACAAATCAATATGAAGGCTATTGAGAGTTCAAGCCGCATTCAAGCGTTGAACACGGAACTACAGAGCTACCAGGGACAGCCCGATTTTAACCAAAAACGCGAGGTTCTTGTTGAAAAATATAGCGGCATTATGGCCGAGCACAAGTCTAGTCTAGTCGAACTACTGAATGCCAATAATGATCATCCAGTAGCCATTTTCATATTATTCGCGCAGGTAGAAAAGCAACCCATATTCAAAATTGACGCTGACTTCCCGTACTTTCTTACGGTAGATGAAAACCTACAGAAAAAATATCCAGAAAATCCACACGCCGCTTTTCTTCATCAACAAGTTGAGGCCAACAGAAGTGTAGCTGTAGGATCTGAGGCTCCGGATTTCAAATTACCCACTCCCGAAGGAAAAGAAGTTTCTTTAAGCGATTTCCGCGGTAAGGTCGTTTTAGTCGATTTCTGGGCGAGTTGGTGCGGACCTTGTAGAAGAGAGAATCCGAACGTAGTAGCTGCTTATAACAAGTATCACGACAAAGGATTTGAAGTATTGGGTGTTTCATTGGACGGACTTCCACGACAGCAAAATGCACGCGACGCCTGGTTGAAGGCTATTCAAGACGACAACCTCACTTGGACACACGTGTCTGAAATGAACGGATGGAGCACGGTCGTTAAAAACATGTACAAATTCAACGGAATTCCCCACGCTGTTCTCGTTGATCGCGAAGGAGTCATTATCGCAAAGAATTTAAGAGGTGCCGCCCTCGACGCTAAACTAGCTGAGATTTTTGGTGAGTGATTCAAAGAAAATATACTTCGCATCGGACTTCCACTTAGGAGCTCCGAATCATGCCGAGAGCTTGGAACGCGAGCGGAAAATAGTCCGCTGGCTTCGAAGCATTCAAGATGATTGCTCCGAGTTATATTTGTTAGGCGATCTGTTCGATTTTTGGTTTGAATACAAGCAAGCGGTTCCGAAAGGCTTTGTTCGTCTTTTAGGAGCGCTTGGTGAGATGAGCGACGCGGGCATTCCACTTTATTTTTTTGGTGGGAATCACGATATCTGGACCTATGGCTATTTGGAGCAAGAGCTCGGAATGGAAGTGCATAAAAAGCCCATTATTCGCGAGCTTCAAGGAAAGCGGTGCTATATAGGTCACGGCGACGGATTGGGGCCGGGCGACCTCAACTACAAGGTCATGAAAAAGATGTTCAACAATGGCTTTTTCCAATGGCTTTTTGCGCGCATCCATCCCAATACCGGCCTAGCGGCCGGACTCTACTTCTCGGGGCGCAGTCGAAATAAACATCAAGATGGAGACGCTCAGTTCCACGACAAGGGAGAATATCTTACCCAGTATTGTCAAGGACTCCTAAAAAAAGAGCACTTTGATTATTTCGTTTTCGGACATAGACACCTACCCCTCGAAATTGACCTTGGACCCTCTTCTACCTACTTCAACCTAGGCGACATGATCGGCTATAATTCGTTCGGCGTAATGGAAAACGGGATTTTCCGGATAGATCACTTTGAGAAAGATCCTTCGGATCGCTTCTTGATTAAGTCGACCAATCGCGACGAGTAGCCCATCTCGTTATCGTACCAGCCAATAATTTTGACCATACTCCCCAGCACACTCGTCATTTGAGCATCGAGCAAGCAGCTATAAGTGCTTCCTATAATATCGGAGGAAACGATCGGGTCTTCCGTGTAGCCCAAAATCCCCTTTAAACGACCCAGTGAAGCATTTTCGAAAGCTTTATTTATTTCCTCCACTGTTTTCGAATCTTTAACGATAAAGGTAATGTCGGTCAATGAGCCATTGGGCACCGGAACTCGAATACCACACCCTCCAATTCGCCCATTTAGATGAGGAAATATTTTGGTCACCGCCTTGGCTGCACCCGTGGTGGTTGGCACAATTGATTGAGTAGCGGCACGTGCCCGTCGTAAGTCCTTGTGCGGAGCATCATGTAATCGTTGGTCGCCGGTAAACGAGTGAACCGTTGTAATGTATGCCTCTTCAATTCCGCAGAGCTCATCGATAAGCCCTACCATTGGAGCGGCACAATTAGTAGTGCAACTCGCATTTGAAATCATACTTTCAGTTCCAGAAAGAATGCTTTCATTTATTCCAAGTACAACGGTTGGCATGTTATCATCAGCCGGAGGTACACTGAGAACAACCCAAGGTGCTCCTCCTTTTAAATGGCCACTAACCTCTTCTGTAGTTTTAAATTGACCAGTGGACTCAATGACACAGTCTACATCATAATCGCTCCAAGGAATATCTGTAGGGCGTTTGTAGTTGATAACGCGCACAGCGCGCTCATCAATAATGATTTCGTCTTGATTCGTATCGATGCTTCCCGGGAACCGGCCGTGAACCGAGTCGTATTTTAATAGATGACCCAGCGTAGTTGCATCGGATAAATCATTAATCACCACCACCTCATAGCCAGGTGTGCGCTGAAGAACTCGGGCAACGGTTCGACCTATACGGCCAAACCCGTTGATGCCAATT
Source organism: Flavobacteriales bacterium (assembly GCA_965658225.1). Classification (GTDB taxonomy): domain Bacteria; phylum Bacteroidota; class Bacteroidia; order Flavobacteriales; family ECT2AJA-044; genus ECT2AJA-044. Next base: position 68,735 of record CBFHRK010000001.1, read on the forward strand.
CTCTTAGAAGAGGTGCTTTTCTGCATGATAGCTTGATCGAACGAGTGGGCCGCTTTCTACATATTTGAAACCCATCTCTAAGCCAATTTCTTTGTACTTATCGAATTGCTCTGGTGTAATGTATTCTTGAACCGGGAGGTGCTTTGGCGTTGGCTGAAGGTATTGACCTAGAGTAACAATGTCCACATCTGCTGCTCTCAAGTCTCTCAGCGTTTCTAAAACTTCATCCTCCGTTTCGCCAAGCCCTAACATGATACCAGATTTGGTTCTTTTCTGACCCTTTTCTTTCATGTAAGCCAAAACGGCCATGCTTCGATCGTACTTGGCTTGAATGCGCACTTGACGTGTTAAACGTCGAACGGTTTCAATGTTGTGCGAAATGATTTCAGGAGCCACCTCCAGTAATCGATCAACGTTGTGCATTTCCCCTTTAAAATCTGGAATAAGCGTTTCCATGGTCGTCTCTGGGCTCATACGGCGAACGGCATTCACCACTTCTGCCCAAATAATTGAACCCCCATCCGCCAAATCATCCCGATCGACACTCGTAAGAACACAGTGCTTTACCTTCATCAATTTAACAGATCGTGCTACGCGTTCTGGCTCGTCCCAATCAACAGGGTCGGGTCGGCCCGTATTAACCGCGCAAAATCCGCAAGAACGGGTGCACGTGTTTCCTAAAATCATAAAAGTCGCCGTTCCAGCACCCCAACACTCGCCCATGTTCGGGCAATTCCCACTTTCACAAATGGTATGGAGTTTATAGTTGTCGACCAATCCACGAACGTTTCGATAATTCTCTCCTGTTGGAAGTTTAACGCGCAGCCATTTCGGCTTGCGTTGCTTCACATTTGGCTGCGAATCCTTCGCGCTTAATGTTAAAGTATCTTGTGACATTTGATTTAATTCCACTTCTTACCGAAGTACATTGTCAAATAAAGTGTGATGAATAATTGAAGATTGTCTTCAATAGCCATAATGGGCACTTCTTCAAAAAAGTAATCGAAGATAATACCCGCTTCGAGCATGCTAATTTTTTCTTCCGTAATACCGTACTCAAAATTGAGTCCCCCTTTAAAGAACAAGCCAGGTTGGTACTTTAATTCATTGAATCCATTGAAAAAAGATGCTCTTCCGTAAATGTTGTTGGTATAATGCAGATCTGGATCATAGGCTTGCGTTTGCAACACAAACTGATCAGGGTCATTTGGCAAGGGTGTAATAATCTCCAAATAAACGGGTCTTAACAACCCATTACTCAGACCTCCCCAATAGTGAGCGTGAATAGCAACAGAACCGCGATCTGTTTTGCCGGTGATCATTTTTTCTTGACCGTAGCCAATTCTAATGGTACTGAAGTAGTTCAGTTTTCCGAATTTATAGCCTCTGGCTTGGTCGTAAAACGGGTGAAAGAGTTTGATCTCTTTCGGATGTTTTAAGGTCGAAAAATCGATGATCAAACCTTTCTTCGTTGAGCCATCCTTATTTTTCAGTCGCTTAAATGTGGCGCCCCATCCGGCGGTTTGAACCGTTCCGCCAAAAGTCATCTCGTTGCGGTACAGCAAACGGCTGAAATCGGCGCTCGTTTGCTGCGCAAATGATGGCGCGACGATAAAAAGGGCAAATGCTATGATTATTGACCTTTTCACGCAACTAGGTGTTTTTGAACAACTTGAGCTATTTCCTGAGCATCGATACCGCTGTGCGATTCGTTGTGTATAACGCGGCCATCTTTAAAGACAAGAATTTGCGGGCTCTCGTGTTGTATACCTGATTTTTCAGATATATCTCTGGAAATATCACGGTGACGAATTAAGTCAAGAAAATAAAAAGGATACTCGTTTGAATCTAAACTCCATTCCTTTTTTAAACTACGCCAAGCCATCATACTGGTAAAGCAGCGCGTCGAATGCTTGAACACAACCAGAAAACCTTTGTTTTTAGTTGTCTCTTTCAACACGGAACGCCAATCATCAACAGTATGTAACTCGAAATAATTCATTAACTATTTTCAACTTCTTGTGTTGGTTCAATGTGGCCGTAGGCCGGACAATCTTCATAAGCATGGCATGCGGTGAATAAAACACCAATGAATAGGCTTACTGCAAGGACTAACAAAATCTTTTTCATCTTTGTTTTTGAGTCTAATTGGGGACGAATGACAAAGGTAACGAAAATACCTACCTCTCTTTTTAGAAACCCGAAAAGCACCAAAATAGTATGTCCGAATCTCTTGAATTAGAACGTTTTAATAGTGCTTCTAGTTGGTATAGACTCTTAAAAAAAGAATTTGAATCGGATTACTACCGCGAATTAATAGCATTCTTGAAAGAAGAACGCGAAAATCAAATCGTTTATCCAAATGCGTGCGACACCTTTCGTGCATTCGAACTCACTCCCTTCGAAAAAGTTAAAGTCATTATTCTCGGTCAAGACCCCTATCACGGGCCGGGACAAGCAACAGGGCTTAGTTTCTCAGTGCCCCCCGGCGCGAAATTCCCACCATCATTGAGGAATATTTTCAAGGAGTATCAATCAGATCTCGGCTTGCAAACTCCCTTTTTCGGGAACCTAGAACCTTGGGCGCGTCAAGGAGTGTTTTTATTAAACAGTGCACTCACGGTTCGAAAAGATTCGCCCGGATCTCATCACGAGGCTGGATGGCATCGATTTACGGATCGAGTAATGAAAGTATTATCTGATGAAAAGGATGGACTCGTATTCATACTTTGGGGCAAATTTGCGCAGCAAAAGGCGTCATTAATTGATCAAAACCGCCATTTCATACTAAAATCACCTCATCCGAGTCCGTTTAGCGCACACAAAGGTTTTTTCGGATCACATCCTTTTTCCAAAACAAATGCGTTATTAGAACAATCTGGTAAAACCCCTATTCACTGGTCACTCGATTAAAATACTGCCTCCTTATACTGTTGATGCCCTTATTTACGGCAGCACAGCCCTTCGCGCTTTCAATCGAATTGATCGATAGTCCGGAAAGGCAATGGCCCAAAGATCAGACGTTTAGCGATTCATTGGCGCTACAAAAGGAAGTTTCTAATTTTCTTCGCGCCCTTCGGGCGGATGGACATTGGGGCGCAAAAATAGAATCGAATGAATGGCTCAACAACCGCTTAAAAGTTGTTGTGGCAAAAGGCCCTGCTATTCGCTGGGCGAGCATTGAATGGGACAGCACTCAAAACTGGATCCTGGAAAAAGACCCAAAACTGCATCGCTGGGCTGGACAACAAATTAAAGGATCTAATTGGCTTCAATGGCAGCAAGATGTGCTTGCCGCTGCAGAAAATAATGGATACCCTTTTGCCCGACTTCAATGGAAAAGCCTCGAATTTAAATCGGATAGTCTATTTGGAGCGCTTTCTTTCGTGTCCGGACCCCTTATACTTATCGACTCTATTAATGTCCGCGGTTACGATGAACTTACGGAAGCAATGATTGCGAATACACTCGGACTCAAAGCAGGAATGCCCTACTCCGAAAAAACACTTCGGAAAATTCCTCAGGAAATTAGCGATGTAGAATACTTAAGCATGCCCCGAAGTCCGCAAGTATTATTTAGCAGAGAAAAAACCGTTGTGTTCGTATATGTCGAAAAAAAGAAGGCCAACCAATTTGACGGTATCCTGGGGTTCAACTCCAATCAAGATAAACTCACACTAACGGGAAATGTCTATCTCCGATTGCTCAACACTTTTAATCGAGGCGAAGAATTGATCCTCGATTGGAGCAGCCCGGGAAATACAACACAAAAACTCAATATAAAAGGATCCTATCCTTTCCTATTGGGCTGGCCGTGGGCAATAGAAGGAATGCTCGATTTAGTGAAACAAGACAGTTCCTTCTTAAATCTTGAAACTCAATTAGGCCTTCGTTACTTCATTAGCACTCGTTCGAGCATGAGCTTTTCCGTATTAAATAAAAGCGGATCTCGGCTCGATGAAGCAGCCTCCACAGCCATTCAAGACTTTCGAAGCGTTTTTTATCAAGGTGGAATCGAATGGCGAACCACTGATCAGCGAATTTCACCTAAAGCCGGGCAAAGGCTTTCACTATTGGCGTCTGTTGGCGAAAGAACGCGTGAAGGAACAAGAACAACGCAATTAAGAAGCGCGCTTGATTTCCGAAATTACTGGCATTTCTCTCGTCAATGGGTTTTACTGAATCGAATTCAAGGAGGAATTCTGAGTCGCGATTTATTCTCGGACCAACCCCAAGAACAATTCGTAAACGAACTATTTCGCTTCGGAGGCATTTTAACTTTGAGGGGTTTTGACGAGCAATCTTTACTACTTTCAAACTATCAAATTGGAACGATAGAACTGCGGCTTTTATCGGGTCCGCAATCGTACTTTTTGGCCTTCACAGATTTTGGTCGAATTGAGTCCTTAGCGAACGAAAATAAGTTCGAAGATTGGGTGCTTGGAATTGGTGTTGGAGGTGCCTTTTCTACCCCGGCCGGACTCCTAAATTTGACCTACGCATTGGGACAACGAAACAACTCTGGATTGCAATTTAATCAGGCCAAAGTTCATATTGGACTAATCAACAGTTTCTAGCCCGTGGATCTCAAAAGCAGGACAAAAAACGACTCAAAATGCCGTTATTAAAAATCGCAAATGATTTTATACTAATTTGTTAACCAGATATTTACAATAATTACCTAAACCTATATTTAATACATTCTGTTTTTTTAGTGGTTTCTGATTTATTTGGCCTATTTTAGCGGTATGGAGTACGGAATGATGATTTTAGGGTTGGTCTTGGGCGGATTAATTGGCTACCTTTTAGGGGTGCGAAAAGGGGCCTCTCGGCCCGATGACTCCCCTACTCTGCCGACCGTTCCAAAAGAGCTTTTTACCCACCTCGAATTAGAAAAAGAAAAAGCCGAAAAACAGCTTCAAATTACCCAATCAGAACAACTCGAATTAGAACGAAAATTAGCTCGACGCGATCAGGAATTAGTCGATCTTCAAACCCGTCTTACGGAGAATAAAAAAGAGATTGAACAGCTTCAAAAAAAGTTTCAAATTGAGTTTGAAAATGTGGCGAACAAACTCCTCGATGAAAAATCGAAGAAGTTTACAGAGCACAACTCGGAGCAACTCGATCGAATTCTAAAACCGTTTAAAGACAAACTGAAAGATTTCGAAGAAAAAGTAGACAAGACCTACAAAGACAATCGCGATGAACAAATAAGCCTGAAAGAACAAATTAAAGGTTTGCATGAACTGAACGTGAAGATGAGCAAAGAGGCACTCGAACTGACCCATGCACTTAAAGGCGATAGTAAAACTCGTGGCGATTGGGGCGAATTCCAGTTGAACAAACTTTTAGAACAGGCCGGACTAACAGCAGGTGTACATTTCGAGACGCAAGGAGGATTTAAGGATGACGAGGGTCGACTTAAAAAGCCCGACTTCATTGTTCATTTACCCGACAACAAACACTTAATTATCGACGCAAAGGTTTCTCTTGTAGCTTATGAACAATACTATTCGGCAGACGATGATGCATCGCGCCGTGAGGCGCTAAAAAGCCACCTCGAGAGTATTAAAACGCATATTCGGGGACTCGGATCAAAGAAATACGAAGAGCTTTACGATATTCAGACGCCTGACTATGTAATGATGTACATACCCATTGAGCCTGCATTTTTCCTAGCGCTCGAAGGAGACAAAGAAGGAAAACTGTATTCGGAAGCCCTTGAACGCAACGTTGTTTTGGTCAGCTCCTCTACCCTATTGGCGACCTTGCGAACCGTTGGATACATATGGAAACAAGAAAAGCAGGCGAAAAACGTTCAAGAGATAGCAGATCGCGGAGCCAAGCTTTACGATAAGTTTGTAGGCTTCGTGGATAGTTTAACCGAAATTGGGAGTCGCCTAGAGCAAGCACAAAAGAGCTATAATAAATCTATAGGGCAACTCAGTGAAGGACCGGGTAACCTAATTGGCCAAGCCGAAAAATTGAAGAGTTTGGGCCTGAAAACGAACAAAAGTCTGCCCGAGGGATTAAAATAGAATTATGAAGCGCATTCTTCTTCGTTTGGTATTTATGCTTTTTGCGGGCATTATTCTTGCCGCCTGCGGCGGGAATAAAGGCTTGACCAGCAGGAATATGGCGCATTTATACCAACAAGATGGTGTGCTCATGCGCCCGGAGTACTATGTAATTAACACCTCGCCTTTTGAATCCGAGCTGCACTATCGACTGCTTGCTCATGAATTGCTTTATATGAAGCCCACGGAAGGAGAAATTTATTCCGCGGACGTGCGCATTCGAGTCCGTTTGTACTCCTCTTTAGAAAACCCCGTTTTACTCGATTCGGCATCCATTCACTTCACAGACGAGCAGTTGAAAATGGAAGACATCGTTTTGGAAGGAGTTATTCCCTTTAAAACACCTGAAGCACAACGCTATGTGCTCGATGTTCAGCTACACGATTTAAACCGGGATTACTCACATCAGAATTACGTTGATTTTAGAAAAACCTCGTTGCACGCTCGCAACTACTTCTCTCTTCATCAAACGAACGGAGAATTAATGTTCGAACCGGTGGTTAAACTAAACACTCCTTTTCTCTTAAAATCGACCAACACCCAACTAGATTCGGTTTGGGTGCGCGTTTATCATCGGCAATTCCCGCTGGCAAGTCCGCCCTACGTTATCGAAAACGATATGGCTTTTGACTACACGGCCGACAGCCTTTTCTACGCGGCAATAACGGATACTTTTTCTTTTACGGAACCTGGGTTCTATCATTTTCAGAAAGACACTACCACTACGGAAGGCTTTACCGCCTTTTGTTTCTATCAACACTTCCCTTATGTTACCAAGGTGGATCATTTAGCTCCGCCAATGCGCTATATAACCACGAAAAAAGAGTTCGAAGCCTTAACATCGAAAAAAGCGGTTGATGCCTTTTGGATTAAAAACGCCGGTACCCCAGACCGTGCAAAAATGTTGATTCGCACTTATTACAACCGGGTTGAAGACGCAAACTCCTTCTTTACCAGCTATACCGAAGGTTGGCGCACAGATCGTGGAATTGTTTACACCATATTTGGTCCGCCCAACATTATTTATAAAACCGCAAGTAGTGAAAGTTGGATTTACGGCGAAGAGAACTCAATGTTGAGCTATAATTTTAACTTTGTGCGCGTTCAGAATCCCTTTTCCTCGAACGATTACGCTTTGAACCGATCCAGTATTTACCGATACAGTTGGAGTCAGGCCGTAGACACCTGGAGACAAGGCCGAATATTTAATGTTTCTGACGTACAACGCGCACAAGATGAATCCGAACGACAGTACTCCCGACCTTATTTTTGGTATTAAACCGGTACTCGAAGGAATTCGTAACGGAAAAGAATTTGACAAAATATTCTTGCAAAAAGGCGCTCAGGGCGATGCCTTTCAAGAGTTGTTTTCAGAAATCCGGAATCACGAACTCACGTATCAGCATGTGCCTATTCAAAAGCTGAACCGCATTACACGAAAGAATCATCAAGGCGTGGTTGCCTTTATTTCTCCGGTGAGCTTTTTACCCATTGAAGAAGTTTTACAACAGGTTTATGAACGCGGCGAAACACCTCTTTTTGTGGCACTTGACCGTGTAACAGATGTTCGCAATTTTGGCGCAATTGTGCGCACTGCGGAGTGCATGGGCGCTCATGGTGTGCTGATTCCCGAAAAAGGCGCTGCTCAGGTAAACGGCGATGCTGTAAAAACGAGTGCTGGAGCCTTGATGCGGCTACCCCTTTGTCGGGTGCGTTTTATGAAAGAGGCGTTCCAATATTTGAAAGACAGCGGTCTACAAATTGTGGGGATTAGTGAAAAAGCGAATACTAAATTATCGGAAGTCGATTTCAGCGCACCCACTGTAGTTGTAATGGGGTCTGAAGAAGACGGCATTTCGCCCGAGTATTTAAAAATGGCAAACGCTACAGCCCTAATTCCAATGCCAGGCGATTTTGACTCGCTCAATGTAAGTGTTGCCGCCGGCATGGCGCTATATGAAGTAGCACGCCAAAGAGGAGCTACTGACTTATAAATCGGGTTTTTGGCGGAGCTTTTTAATTTCACCTCGCTTCTTTTTTTGTTCGACCTGTTTGATTTTCGCAGCTTGTGATTTTTTGGTCGGAATTCGCTTTTTCTTCGGGGTGAGTCCTTTTTTCAAAAGATCCCAAAAACGCTTAATCACTTTTTCTTTGTTGGCAGCCTGACTCCGCGTCGATTCATCGTTTAGAATGAGGACGCCGTCATCGGTCAGTCGCGATTTCCAGGCTTTAAGAAGGGTTTCTTTCTCATCGGGCCGCAAGGCC
>CBFHRK010000001.1:77179-104414 GCA_965658225.1 Flavobacteriales bacterium
AAAATCCCTTGCTTTTAAATCGGCTAACTGTTGTTTGTCCACTACCTTTGCGTTATGAGTTCGGAAAAGTACAAAATTGGTATCGCCCTTTCGGGCGGAGGAGCACGTGGAATCGCTCATTTGGGCGTATTAAAGGCTTTAGAAGAAAAGAATTTAGCACCGGATGTAATTAGCGGTGCTAGCGCCGGGTCTATTGTTGGCGCCCTGTACGCCGATGGACATACCCCTGAGGAAATCTTCAAATTCTTTCAAGCAAACGGTTTCTACAAATTCGTGAAATTTGGGTTAGAGCCCAGGGGTATCTTAAAGCTCGACGGCTTGGTGAAGCTCTTAAAAGATCATTTGAGTGTTGAGCGTATTGAGGATTTGAAAAAGCCCCTTTTCATTGGATGCACGGAATTCAATTCGGGAAAGCAAAGGCTGTTCTCTGAAGGCGATTTAAGCGTACTCGTTAGGGCGTCTTGCTCAATTCCTATTCTTTTTAAAGCGGTCGAATACGAATCAAAGCTGTTGATCGATGGCGGAGTCGTGAGTAACCTTCCTATTGAACCACTGGTTGACCATTGCGACATTTTAATTGGTTCGCATGTGAATCCCATCGACGAAAAAGACGATTTAACCGGCTGGATGAACTTAGTAGATCGCGTATTTTCATTGGCGACCTACAACACCATTCGCGATCATATTCCAAAATGCGATTTGTTTATTGAACCTATGGAATTGGCTCAATACGGCATTTTTAGCACATCACAAGACCGTAGCATGTTCGATTTGGGCTATGAGGAAGCGTTAAAAATTCTAGAATCGAACGGTTATTGAAGCTGAGTAGTATTTACTAAATTACTGGATTCAAATCCAGTAGATTATGTTCAAATTAATACTCTCGTTGTCCCTATGCCTAATAATGGGACAACTCTTCGCACAAAGCCATAAGTTTTGCGCCACTAAATCGGGCCGTCAAATGACGGTCGGACCTACGCGTTCCGACACCTTCAATATTGTCCACACAGATATCTATTTAGACTTCACCAACTGGTCGAGTAAATCATTAGACGGAGAAACAGAATTAACGGTAGTTGCACGTGCGAGCGGACTCAATTCTATCCGCTTTGATTTACTTCAACTCACGGTAGATAGCGTTTGGATTAATAATGTTTCGGGTAGCTTTAACTATGTCTCTCCCACCCTTCGGGTCGATTTTCCGGCAGCATTGAATTCGGGCGATACGGCCCGAATAAAAGTGTTTTACAGAGGGCAGCCTACCATTGACGGATCTCAGTGGGGCGGCTTTTATTATCTCAACAACATCGCCTATAATTTAGGCGTGGGCTTTGATGCCGATCCGCACAACTATGGACGTACCTGGTTTCCCTGTTTTGATCAATTTGTTGAAAGGAGCACCTACTCGATCAGTACACTCACAAATGGCGGCCGTGTGAGTCAGGCCGTAGGCCTAAGAACTCAAGAAACTTTTTTAAATGGTGATACCCTCTTTACCCAATGGGAATTACCGCAAGAAATTCCGAGTTATTTGGTCGGAATTGCGGTCGGACCTTATCACCGGCTTACGGATCAATATACCAGCATTGATGGTCGAGTTATTCCTATTGAAATTGCCGCTACCACCAATGATACTGCCGATGCGCGCATTTCATTTAGCCACTTAAAAGATGCTATGCTCTGTTTCGAGAATTGGTATGGGCCCTATCAGTGGGATCGTATAGGGTATGTACTTACGGGTCAAGGAGCCATGGAACACCCTACGAATGTAGCCTACCCCGCGCAAACTGTAGATGGATCCTTCACGTACGACTTTTTGATGGCTCATGAATTGGCCCATCATTGGTGGGGCGATTTAACTACTTGTGCTGAAGCTGGTGATATGTGGATTAATGAAGGTATGGCAGAATTCAATTCACATTTATTTTTTGAATGCTTGAATGGTCGCGATGATTACATTGAAAAAGTGAAGGATAATTGGTACAGCGTTATTACCTCCTCGCACAATGTGGATGGCGGGTTTATTCCGATTGTAGGGGTCGGACATTCCAATACCTATGGAGATCACGTTTATTACAAGGGAGCCGGAGTTGTTCATAACCTGAGGGCCTATTTAGGCGATTCTTTATTCAGTAGTTCGTTAAAGCAAATACTGGTAGACCGGACGCTCGACACTTTGAGTACGGATGGATTCGAAACTGCCCTAAACAACATCACGGGAATGAACATGACCCCATTTTTCGATGATTGGCTGCGCAATCCGGGCTTTGCTCAATTTGGAATTGACTCCTTGCATTTTCAGACCAATTCTGGAAGTACCGATGTTTTCGTTCGTTTAAAACAAGGCCTTTACAACGCGCCCCAGTTTTTCACTCAAGTCCCATTAGAAATTGGATTCTACGACAATCAATGGCAGTTACACACTGAGAAGGTTCTTTTTAGTGGTGCTGATCAATCGTACAGTTTTCAATTCCCATTCGTTCCGGAATGGATAGTTATGAACCCGAATGGGAAATTGAATTCCGGGAGTACGTATAATGAAGAGATCTTTACGCAAACGGCCTCTCGTCCGAACCAGCAATCTTTCATGGTACTTAATGTTAGCGCTGAAAATGACTCTTCGTGGATTCGCAGAACGCATCATTTTGCCGGACCAGGAGGAAAAGTTCAAGGCAACCCTCTTCCTCGAATTAGTGCAAACCATTACTGGACGGTTAGCGGGTCAATGTCGAGCAGTTTTCGCGCTTCCGCAATTATCCGCTACGATGGACGACCGAATGGTAATGGATTAGATCAGGATCTTGTTTCTGTTACGGAAGACTCCTTAATTTTAATGTATCGCCCGCAGCCCGGGGTAACATGGAGTGAGTATCCACATTACACTAAAAATGTAATTGGCAATCCCACTAATCAGTTCGGAATGATTGAGATTGATTCCCTAGCCCTCGGAGAATATGCATTTGCAAATGGTGTCGCTGCAGTATCTTTGGATGAACCTTTTGAACAAAACATACTCCTCTATCCCAATCCGGCCATGGACGAGCTGCATGTTTCCGGATTTGATGTAAATCAGGATTACACGGTGTATAACGATTTGGGTCAGGCCGTGCTTCGAGGAACCTTGAGGGAGGGCGATGCTATTGATATTCGCGGCCTCTCGGCCGGAAACTATGTACTCGAGATGAAGGCGATTCGAACGAAGTTCTCGGTGGTTAAATGATTCCGTGAAGACTTCCGCCGGAAGCTCCTAATCGATCGACCCGTTTTTCGATTTCTGGGTCTTTTTCAACGGGCGGTGCGTGATGTGTTTTAATGCGGGCATCAATTATTAGGGAACCTCGGCAACCCCAGTGTTTGTTTTCATGGAACGCTTGAACGCCATCCATATCATGACTCGGATTGGTGCGTGTGAAGGTTACCCATAAGAAATTATTGAGTGTTTCCGCGACAAACGCGCTGTCATCGCAGAGCACGATTAAAGGGAACGCCCGTAAATCGACTGATGCCAATCGCTCCGCTAGGAGCTTGCGCTCTTTCGCTGCTTGTTCTTGATTTTGCCATTTGGGACCTTGAATCGCCAAAACACCTGGCTGGGCTACGTTGATCTGAGGGTAATCGGGAATCAGGTTTATTTCAGGCAATTCCGTGCCCAGATCGCGCTTTTTAGGACCGGCAGCTGCGATGACCACTTTAGATCCTGTATTCAGTCCATCGCCGCTGTAGTCGAGCGTGTCGATGCTCGTCATGGTATGAAAATGAATGTCTCGTGTCCAATCGACCCGCTCCAAAACATGCGCAAAGTATTCTGGGATCATGTGCGTGTTGAGCGCAGGGTTATCTTCTTTATCCGTTATGAACAGGAATTTCGCCAAGCTTAACTGCCCAAATCCGAGAATATGATTCGCTATTGTTAGAATCTCCTGAGGGCGTTTCTTTTCCAAATAAGGCGTATATCGCTCGCTTCCAATGGCTAACAAGAGCGGGTGTACCCCTGCAGCATCCACGGCATTCACCTCGTGTAAGCCCGGGATTTCGTTGGGAATGGCCGGACCTGTAATTTCGTGGATCAGCGCTCCAAATTGCGTGTCTTCTTGAGGGGGGCGTCCGACGACCGTAAATGGCCAAATTGCATTCTTTCGGTGCCACACCTTGTGCACCTTCATTAGGGGGAAATCGTGCTTTAGGCTATAATAGCCCAAATGATCACCGAAAGGCCCTTCGGGTTTGTTTTCACCGGGGTGCACTTCGCCCGTGATCACAAAGTCTGCATCGGATGCCAAGGTGAAACCGTCTTTTTTCGCATAGCGAAACCTCCGCCCGCCGAGGGCGCCCGCAAAAGTTAATTCGGATAACCCTTCCGGTAAAGGCATAACTCCGGCCAAGGTCAAGGATGGAGGTCCGCCCACAAAAATACTCACTTTCAATGGTTGGCCTTTCGCATTGGCCTTGGTCTGATGCACGCCAATACCACGATGAAGCTGGTAATGCAATCCAATTTCTTCGTTTTGGACATATTCATTTCCTCCGAGCTGAATACGGTACATCCCCAGATTGGAGTTCATTACTCCCGGTTTATCGACATCTTCGGTGTAAACAACAGGAAGCGTAACAAAGGGACCTCCATCCATAGACCAATGCTTGATTTGTGGTAAATCAGATACTTCACAAGTAGAATTAAGAATAGGTGGTGAACCTATCGACTTCATTGGAAGTGCGCTTAGTCCAGTAAATGGCGCCGAGGCGTATTTTAAAGGACTCTTAAGCGCTTGGATTGGATCGCCTTTAAGTTCTACGACTTTTTGAACTGCGTTCAGCGTATGGCGGAAAACGAATTTCGAGCGCTCTAAAGAGCCAAAGATGTTGGAAGCGGCTCGAAAAGAGCTCCCCTTTACATTTTCAAAAAGAAGTGCTGGTCCGTTCGCTTCAAAAACACGCAAATGTATGGCGGCCATTTCAAGGTGCGGATCAACTTCTTCTTTGACGCGCACTAAATGTCCGTTCCGTTCTAAATCGAGTAAACACTCTTCGAGACTCTTATAGGCCATTAAAAGGATTTTATACAGGAACAAAGATAAGAAGCCAATGGTTTGAATAACCTCAAAAGAAAAAACCCCGCTAAAGCGGGGTTTTCAATCTTTACATAGATCATTTATTTCGCAAAACGATCCACTAAAATTTTGGTGGTAGTTGAGCCAGGGCGCTCGATAGGCATTCCCATGGCGCGATCCCAAATTAAATTGGTCAATACACCCAACGATCTCGACACGCCGAAAAGAACCGTGTAGAAGTCGTATTGAGTTAGTCCGTAGTGCATTAATAACTGGCCCGAATGAGCGTCAACATTTGGCCATGGGTTTTTCACCTTTCCAAGTGATCCCAATATTTCAGGAACTACTTGATAAATGCGATCGACCACTAAGAAAAGGTCATCATGCGGCATGTGCTTTTGAGCGAACTCGCGTTGTGCCAAATAGCGTGGATCTGTTTTTCGCAATACAGCATGTCCAAATCCAGGGATCACTTTTCCTTCGTTGAGCGTTTTGCGAACATAGTTCTCAATTTGCTCTTTGCTTGGTAAGCCGCCACCCAATTCATCGCGCATCGCCAAAATCCAGCGAATCACTTCTTGGTTAGCCAATCCGTGTAACGGTCCAGCCAAACCGTTCATTCCGGCCGCAAAACTCAAATAAGCATCACTGAGTGCTGAACCAACTAAATGGGTTGCATGCGCGGATACGTTACCGCCTTCATGATCACTGTGAATGGTCATGTACAAACGCATGAGCTCTCTGAACTCTTCATTATCGAACCCGAGCATATGGGCAAAATTCCCTGCCCAGTCGAGGCGTGAGTCTGGCTCAATGTGTTCGCCATTATGATACATTCTTCTATAAATATATGCCGCAACACGAGGTAATCTCGCGATCAAATTCATTGCGTCTTCATAGGTCGGATCCCAATACTCCGATTTAGAAATGCCGTTGCGATAAGCTTTTGCAAACTCGCTTTCTGTTCTCAAAGCCATGACTCCAGCCACAAACTGAGTCATCGGATGCGCATGCATGGGGAGTGCATCAATTACTTTAAAAACGTGCGGAGGAACAATCCCTCTACGTGCCCAATTGTTAGAAACGCGACGCACTACATCATCATCGGGAAGTTCACCGGTAAGCATTAAATAAAATACTCCTTCAGGCAAAGGTTCGCGCCCTTCGGGCGGATAAGTGGGCAACTTCTCTTGTAGTTCTGGAATGGAATAACCTCGGAAACGAATTCCTTCATCGGGATCCAGTTTAGAGGTTTCACAAATCAATGCTGGCATACCGCGCATTCCACTATAGAGCTGTGATACTTTTATTTCACCGAGCACTTCGTCTCCATGATCTTTCAAAAAATCGCGCGCTTCTTTAACAGAGGGCTCAATAATACTTTGAAACTTTTCCTTAATACGATCCATTATAATTTCTTAATTATTTGAATTTAAATTGTCTTCCCGGATAAATGGCAGAATCGCCCAGAATCTCTTCTATGCGAAGCAATTGGTTGTATTTCGCCATACGATCACTTCTTGAAGCCGATCCTGTTTTAATTTGCCCCGTACTTAATGCAACCGCCAAATCAGCTATCGTAGTATCTTCAGTTTCACCGGAACGGTGACTCATCACAGAAGTATATTTATTGATTTGGGCCATTTGAACGGCATTAATGGTTTCTGTCAAACTTCCAATCTGATTTACTTTCACTAGGATCGAATTGGCAATCCCCTCTTCAATTCCTCGGCCTAATCGTTCAACGTTGGTTACAAATAAATCGTCTCCTACAAGTTGAACTCTGTGGCCGATCGTTTCTGTAAGTTCTTTCCAACCTGCCCAATCATCTTCAAACAAACCATCTTCGATTGAAGCTATCGGATACTTATCGGTCCATTCCTTCCAGTATGTAACCATTTCGCTCGCCGATAGTTTTTCTCCGGTTGATTGACTAAAGTGATACACTCCTTCATCTTCCAAATAGAATTCTGAAGCTGCGGCATCCATAGCTATAAACATATCCTCCCCTGGGCGGTAGCCGGCAGCCTCAATCGCCATCAACACCGTCTCTATGGCTTCTTGATTCGAACCTAGGTTGGGAGCAAAACCACCTTCATCTCCTACATTCGTGCTCATACCCTTTTTGTGGAGCACACTCTTTAGGTTATGAAAAACCTCGGTCCCCATGCGAAGAGCTTCTGAAAAGGAATCTGCTCCTACAGGCATTACCATGAATTCCTGAAAGTCAATAGAATTATCCGCGTGCGATCCGCCATTCAAAATGTTCATCATCGGTATCGGCAAGGTGCGTGCGTTGACTCCTCCTACATAATTGAATAAAGGGAGTCCTGCACTTTGGGCTCCAGCTTTCGCAGCTGCCATGGATACGGCCAAAATGGCGTTTGCTCCAAGGTTCGCTTTATTAGCTGTCCCGTCGATATCGATCATGGTTTGATCAATATCGGCTTGTTCAAAAACCGAATATCCGATTAACTCTGGAGCGATTTTTTCGTTGACGTTCATCACGGCATTCAGAACACCTTTGCCCATGAAGCGATCTTTATCGCGATCGCGTAATTCAACGGCCTCGTGTTTGCCTGTTGAAGCACCCGAGGGTACTGCAGCGCGACCAAAAGATCCATCATCCGTTATCAAATCAACCTCTACGGTTGGATTACCTCTACTATCGAGGATTTGACGTGCGTGTATTGCTGTGATTATAGACATTAGGCGGGCGTTTTAGCTTTTGATAAATTACTTAAAAACTGATCAAACAAATATCGAGAATCGTGCGGACCAGGTGATGCTTCAGGATGGTATTGTACGGAAAAACAAGCGCGATCCTTCATTCGTACTCCAGCGACCGTATCGTCATTCAAATGTACATGCGTAATTTCGAGGTTATCATTTGCTTCGACGTCTTCCCTTTTCACTACAAATCCGTGGTTCTGGGAGGTGATTTCGCCTTTCCCCGTGATTAAGTTCTTAACTGGATGATTTATCCCTCTATGTCCATTGTGCATTTTGTAGGTCGAAACGCCATTGGCTAAGCACATTAATTGGTGGCCCAGACAAATTCCGAATACGGGTCTCCCGTCGTTGAGTACTTTTTGCACTTCGCTAATTTCAGAGGTCATCACAGAGGGATCACCCGGGCCATTTGATATAAAGAATCCATCGGGCTGCCAAGCGCTCATCTCGTCGTAAGACGAATTTGATGGAAACACTCTTAGAAACATATTGCGGTCGGCCAAGCATTTCAGAATACTCTGCTTAACACCTACGTCGAGGACGGCAACTTTAAAGTCTGCATTTGGGTCTCCAAAATCAAAAACTTCATCGGTGGTCACTTTAGACGAAAGCTCAAGTCCGTCCATAGACGGAACATCCATCAACTCCTTTTTCAGTTGATCAATATTCTCTGTTTCGCTCGAGATAATGGCATTCATAGCTCCTTTATCGCGAATATGACGAACCAAGGCTCTTGTATCTACATCGCTAATGGCAATAATAGCATCCTTTTCGAGGAACTCTTCTAAGCTAATATCGGAGGCCACGCGGCTCGGTGTATAGGAGAAGTTCTTTACTATCAGACCTGCAATTTTTGCACTTTTCGACTCACTTTCTTCCGCATTGGTTCCATAATTCCCAATATGCGCATTGGTTGTAACCATCATTTGACCGTAGTAAGAAGGGTCTGTGAAAATCTCCTGATAACCGGTCATTCCCGTATTGAAACAGATTTCCCCTGCCGCGGTCCCTTTCTTTCCGACAGCCTTTCCCCAGAATACAGTTCCGTCTTCAAGGAGTAGCACGGCGCGTGATTTAGTATGGTATTTCATTGAATATTTGATATAAAAAAAAGGATAAAGCCAAAGCTCTATCCTTTTAAATTATTGAACAAGAAAAAAGTGAAACATTATTTTCCGGCTTTTTCCTCTTCTGTATTATCTGCATCGTCAGATGACTCTTCAGATGTAGTTTCTTCTGCTTTCACTTCGGTCGTTTCTTCAACCGCAGCTGCTTCCGCCGCCTCATCTACTGCTGTTTCTGCCTCAACGGCAGGATTTGCAGCTGGTGCCGTCGCATCCGTTGTTTTCTTACCTCCACGACGTGAACGCTTCTTTTTGGTCGGTTCATTCACCGAATAAAGTTCATTGAAATCAACCAGCTCGATCAAACACATTTCGGCATTATCTCCTAAACGATTTCCCGTACGGATGATACGAGTATAACCTCCCGGGCGATTTCCAACTTTTACAGCAACTTCGCGAAAAAGCTCGGTTACGGCATGCTTGTTCTTCAATTGACTAAACACCACACGACGTGAGTGAGTTGTGTCGTCTTTCGATTTCGTGATTAAAGGTTCGATGTATTTCCTTAATGCTTTCGCTTTGGCCACGGTTGTATTAATCCGTTTGTGCTCAATTAAGGAAGAGGCCATGTTTGCAAGCATTGCTTTTCTGTGCTCGGCGGTGCGGCCTAAGTGGTTCACTTTTTTTCCGTGTCTCATCTCTAACTGTTCTTTTCTCTAGAACAAGGAATTAATCCTTATTCAATTTGTATTTAGCCACATCCATTCCGAACTCCAATCCTTTCGTATGTACGAGTTCATCTAATTCGGTCAGACTTTTCTTTCCAAAGTTTCTGAATTTCATCAGATCGCTTTTGGTATATGTCACTAGTTCTCCTAATGTTTCCACTTCCGCTGCCTTAAGGCAATTCAAAGCACGGACAGATAGGTCCATATCAACAAGCTTGGTCTTCAATAATTGACGCATGTGAAGTGATTCCTCATCATACTCCTCTGCACCCGTTGTTTCTTCGTCTTCAAAAGTGAATTTATCATCTGAGAACAACATGAAATGCTGAATTAAAATTTTCGCCGCATCCGTCAAAGCCTCCTTTGGATGCAATGAACCGTCCGTTTCAATTTCGATCAATAGTTTCTCAAAATCCGTCTTTTGCTCAACGCGATAGTTTTCAATACTGTAGCGTACATTTTTGATTGGTGTATAGATACTATCCATAAAAATTGTACCCAATGCTACAGAGCTTTTCTTGTTCTCTTCAGCAGGAACATATCCTCGGCCTTTTTCAATGGTAAGTTCCATTTCCAGTTTTACTCCTTTATCCATTGTGCAAAGCACTAGATCTGGATTCAAAACTTGAAAACCCGATGTAAACTTACCCAAGTCTCCTGCCGTAAGAGCCTCTTGTCCCGAAATAGAAACATGAACAGATTCGGTATCAATTCCGTCGATTTGTTTTTTCAGGCGAACTTGCTTTAAGTTCAGAATAATCTCGGTTACATCTTCTACAACCCCTTTAATTGTTGAGAACTCATGATCTACACCTTCAATTCTTACGCTTGTAAAAGCATATCCTTCAAGGCTACTCAAAAGAACTCTACGAAGCGCGTTACCAATAGTCAAACCATATCCGGGTTCCAACGGGCGGAACTCGAATTGTCCCTCCATATCGGTGGAGGTATTCATTATGACTTTATCAGGTTTTTGAAAATTCAGAATGGCCATATTTACTAGCGAGTTTTAATCAATGATTACTTAGAGTACAATTCGACGATGAGCTGTTCCTTGATGTTCTCAGGAATTTGCTCTCTTTCAGGAACAGCTAGGAATCTACCTTCCATAGTTTCACCATTCCACTCGATCCACTCATATTGTGCAGCACGGTTGTCTCTCAAAGCCTCTGTAATAACAATAAGACTTTTCGATTTTTCACGAACACCAATCACATCACCAGCTTTTAAGCTGATTGACGGGATATTCGCGATTTCACCATTTACAGTAATATGACGGTGGTTAACCAATTGGCGTGATTGTCTTCTAGAATTGGCCAAGCCCATTCTAAAAACAACGTTATCGAGACGAGCCTCACACAACTGCAACAACACCTCACCGGTAACACCTTTACTGCTACTTGCCTTCTTAAACATGTTCGAAAACTGACGTTCAAGGAGTCCGTACGTATATTTTGCTTTTTGCTTCTCCATTAATTGGATTGCATATTCACTTTTTTTTCCTCTACGCTTATTAGCTCCGTGCTGTCCTGGAGGGTAATTGCGTTTTTCAAACGAACGATCGGGTCCGAAAATAGCCTCGCCAAAACGACGAGCAATTTTTGTTTTTGGTCCTCTGTATCTTGCCATGATTCTTTTGTTACTCTAAATTAAACACGTCTTCTCTTCGGAGGGCGACATCCGTTGTGTGGCATTGGAGTTACATCAATAATTTCTGTAACGTCAATACCGGCATTATGAATGGCACGGATAGCAGATTCTCTACCATTTCCGGGTCCCTTAACATATACCTTCACTTTTCTAAGTCCTGCCTCGCTTGCTTTTGCAGCGCAATCTTCAGCAGCTACTTGAGCGGCATACGGAGTGTTCTTTTTAGAACCTCTAAAACCCATTTTACCTGCTGAAGACCAAGAGATAACTTGACCTGTTTTGTTTGTCAAAGAGATAATGATGTTATTAAACGACGCAGAGATATGCGCTTCGCCAATTGCATCAACTTTTACTTTGTTCTTTTTGACTTTTTTAGTCGTCTTTGCCATTAGACCTTAGATTTATTTCGTTGCTTTTTTCTTGTTAGCAACGGTTTTTCTTTTACCCTTTCTAGTACGCGAATTGTTTTTAGTACGTTGCCCTCGTAAAGGCAGTCCCGCACGATGACGTTGACCGCGATTACAACCGATGTCCATCAAACGTTTGATGTTTGTTTGAACTTCAGACCGCAATTCACCTTCTACCTTGTACTCTTCCGAAATAATATTTCGGATACTCGATAGTTGATCATCGTCCCAGTCTTGAACTTTCGTATTAATATCTACTCCTGCTCGCTCAAGAATTTCTTGTGAGCGACTCGGACCAATTCCGAAGATGTAGGTTAGTCCAATAACCCCTCTTTTGTTTCTAGGTAAATCTACCCCTGCAATTCGTGCCATACTATTCTATTAATCACCTTCAAGGAATTACCCTTGACGCTGTTTGAATTTTGGATTCTTTTTGTTGATAACATACAAACGTCCTTTTCTTCGGACAATCTTGCAGTCAGCACTTCTTTTTTTCAATGATGCTCTTACTTTCATTCTCTGCTTCTATTAGTACCGGTAGGTAATTCTTGCTTTGCTCAAATCATACGGCGACATCTCAAGTTTCACTTTATCACCAGGAAGTAATTTAATGTAGTGCATTCGCATTTTCCCCGAAATATGAGCTGTAACTACGTGTCCGTTTTCCAACTCTACCCGGAACATTGCATTTGATAATGCCTCTACTATTGTTCCATCCTGTTCAATTGCCGCTTGCTTGGCCATATACTTATTACTATTCTACTTATTAAATGGATGCTCCAGTTGTGGTTCTTCCTTTCAATCTCCCCGTCTTCATTAGTCCATCATAATGACGGTTTAATAGATATGATTCTATTTGTTGCAGGGTGTCCAGTACAACCCCAACCATAATTAATAGCGAAGTACCACCGTAAAACTGAGAGAACTGTTGGTTAATCCCGGCTTGCATCGCAAACGCGGGTAGTATAGCGATTAACGCTAAAAAGATAGATCCCGGTAATGTAATTCTCGACATCACTGTATCCAAGAAGTCAGCCGTGTTACTTCCAGGTTTCACACCTGGAATGAATCCACCATTACGTTTCATGTCATCCGCCATTTGATTCGTGTTCACCGTAATCGCCGTATAGAAATACGTGAATATGATGATCATTATGGCAAAAGAGAAATTATACCAAAATCCTTGGAAGTTCGAAAACTCACTAATGAACCAATTCGTCTCACCTCCTGCAAATCCGGCTAGTGTAATGGGAACAAACATAATTGCTTGCGCAAAGATGATTGGCATAACACCGGCAGCATTGACCTTTAGGGGCAAGTACTGACGAACTCCACCTCCATATTGCTTATTTCCCACAACCTGCTTAGCATATTGAACAGGAACGCGTCGCACCCCTTGTACTAAAGCCACGGAGAAGAGTATAACTACGAGTAGGATAACGATTTCAACAAGTAAAACTACAAGTCCACCGCCCGTGCTTTCCAATCTTGATACAAATTCTTGCACAAAGCTTTGAGGTAAACTAGCGATAATACCAATCATGATAATTAGTGAGATTCCATTACCAATACCTCGATCAGTAATTTTTTCCCCTAACCACATAGTAAATATGGTACCACTAATTAAAAGAACCATACTACTGAACCAGAACGTTCCCGGACCCAGCAAGAAAGCCGACTCGGGCAATTGAGCTTGAAGGTTAGCAATATAACCTGGAGCTTGTGCTGCGGTGATTAGTATTGTCAAATAACGCGTGATTTGGTTGACTTTACGACGACCGCTCTCTCCTTCTTTCTGTAACTTCTGGAGATAAGGCACAGCCAATCCCATAAGTTGAATAACAATGGAAGCAGAAATGTAAGGCATGATACCCAAAGCCAAAATTGAGGCCTGGGCAAAGGCGCCTCCTGTAAACATGTTCAATAGGCCTAAAAGACCACTAGAAGCTTGCTGTTGCAAAGCCTCCAATTGAGCAGGATCAATTCCAGGAAGTACAACGTAAGACCCTAAACGATAGACTAATAAAAAGCCCAATGTTGTTAGGATGCGATTACGTAGCTCCTCGATTTTCCAAATATTATTTATTGTTTCAATAAAATTCTTCATCGAGTTCTTCTTACAAGACGGTTACTGATCCACCCAAAGCTTCGATGGCTTCAATGGCTGTAGCGGAAAATTTGTGCGCAGTTACATTCAATTTTGCAGTTAAGTTTCCACGACCTAAAATTTTGATTCGGTCATTTTTACTTGCAAAACCATTCGCTCTCAAAGATTCGAAAGTAACATCACCCTCCACTTTCTTTTCGTCTACCAATCTTTGCAAAGCATCTAAGTTCACAGCCACATATTCTACGCGGTTTGGATTTTTAAATCCAAATTTAGGAACACGACGTTGCAAAGGCATTTGTCCACCTTCGAAACCAATTTTCTTGGAATAGCCTGATCGAGACTTAGCTCCTTTGTGACCACGTCCTGAGGTACCACCCTTTTTGCTTCCTTCGCCGCGTCCAATACGACTTCCACTTTTGACAGAACCTTTAGCAGGTTGAAGATTACTTAAATCCATTATTCTTTCTTTTCGGCTATTACCTTAATTTCAATCTAAAACCTCGATAAGGTGGCCTACTTTGGCTACCATACCTCGGATTTGTGGGTTATCCTCATGCTCGACCACTTGGTTCATTTTTTTGAAACCCAAGGCTTGCATGGTATCTTTTTGTCTTTGAGGTCGATTAATGATACTTCGAACCTGCTTAAGTTTAATCTTTGCCATTCTAATCTACTTGATGGTGATTAACCGTTAAATACTTTCTTTACTGGGATACCGCGTTGAGCTGCTACATCGCTTGCATCTCGCAAATTCAATAAAGCGTCAAGAGTAGCCTTTACTGCATTGTGTGGATTTGACGATCCTTTCGACTTCGCCAATACATCATGAACACCTACTGACTCCAAAACAGCGCGCATAGCACCCCCGGCAATTACTCCGGTACCATGTGCTGCAGGACGAATAAATACTCTGGCTCCCCCAAATTTCCCGTTTTGTTCATGTGGGATGGTACCGTTCACAAGCGGAATCCTTACCAAGTTTTTCTTAGCATCTTCAATTCCTTTAGTGATCGCCTCGGAAACTTCTTTAGATTTTCCTAGCCCTAGGCCAACAACTCCATTCTCATCACCTACTACAACAATAGCAGAGAATCCAAATGTACGTCCCCCTTTAGTCACCTTGGTAACTCTTTGAATACCTACCAATCGATCTTTCAATTCGATTCCGGTCGGTTTTACCCGCTTTACGTTTTTGTAATCCGTTAACATAACTTCTTAAAATTTTAAGCCTCCTTCGCGGGCGCCTTCTGCTAATTGTTTCACTCTTCCATGGTACAAGTAACCGTTACGGTCAAAACTACAATCTGTAATTCCCTTCTCAGCAGCTTTTTCAGCTAGCGCTTTTCCAACTGCATGTGCTACCTCACTTTTTGTACCATCAGTACTCACACCCTTTTCCAAGGATGAAGCGCTAATCAATGTCTTACCAGCTAAATCATCAATTAGTTGAGCGTAAATCTCCTTGTTTGAACGGAATATTGATAATCTTGGTCGACTTACCGTACCAGTCACTTTTTTCCGTACTCGCATTTTAATGCGGCTTCTTCTTTCAGCTTTTGTCAATGCCATAATTTCTATTCTTATTAACCTGCAGCCTTACCTGCTTTACGGCGAATGTGTTCTCCTTCAAAACGAACTCCTTTTCCTTTGTACGGCTCTGGTTTACGGAAGGACCTAATCTTCGCCGCAACCATACCCAACAACTGGTTATCATGGGAAGTCAAAATGACTAGTGGGTTCTTACCCTTGTCTGCTTTCGTTTCCAACTTTACTTCCGAAGGAATTTCGAAAATAATGTTGTGACTAAAACCAAGCGCCAAGTCTAATTTCTGACCCTGATTCGCTGCTCGGTATCCAACACCAACCAATTCAAGTTTTTTCTCGAACCCTTCCGTTACACCTTTGACCATGTTGCTCACCAAAGATCTATTTGTTCCGTGCAAGGCCTTTAATTCCTTCGAATCATTAGCTCTTGTTACTTCAACAATTCCATCCTCAATGGTCAAGGCAATTCCTTCATTCAAAGTATGAACAAGCTCGCCTTTTGGACCTTTCACAGTTACCGTTTGGCCGTCGATCTTCAATTCTGCTCCTTTCGGTAGCTCTATTGGGTTTTTTCCTATTCGTGACATCCTAATCTCTTCTTATTTCGATTAATAGACGTAGCATAAAACTTCGCCACCCACATTTTCTTGTCGTGCTTTCTTGTCTGTCATAACCCCATTGGATGTGGATACGATAGCAATTCCCAAGCCATTCAATACTCTTGGTAATTCACTTGCACTTTTATACTGACGTAACCCCGGACGGCTTACGCGCTCCATCTTTTTAATTGCCGGCATTTTAGTACGTGCATTGTACTTTAAAGCAACTTTTAATATGCCCTGCTTGTCATCCTCCTCCATTCTGAAGTCGCGAATGTAACCCTGATCCTTTAGGATCTTGGCCATTTCAACTTTCATCTTTGAAGAAGGCACTTCCACAACTTTGTGGCCAGCCATTAACGCATTTCGCATGCGCGTCAAAAAATCTGCAATAGGATCTGTTGTCATCTCTACTTATTCTAATATTTTACCAACTGGCCTTTTTAACTCCTGGGATCAAACCTTGATTCGCCATCTCGCGAAATGTAACGCGGGAAATCCCAAATTGGCGCATGTACCCTTTCGGACGTCCTGTCAACTTACAACGGTTGTGGAGTCGAACCGGACTTGCATTCTTGGGAAGCTTTTGAAGGGCTTCATAATCTCCCGCTTCTTTTAACTCTTTGCGCTTTGCAGCAAACTTGTCCACTAACGCTTGACGTTTGCGCTCACGCGCTTTCATTGATTCCTTAGCCATGTCTTATTTTTTAAAAGGAATTCCAAATTCCTGCAACAATGCTTTTGCTTCTGCATCCGTTTCAGCTGACGTCACGAATGTAATGTCCATACCTGAAATTCTATTCACTTTATCAATATTGATTTCTGGAAAAATGATTTGTTCAGTAATCCCTACGGTACAATTCCCTCTTCCGTCAAATCCTTCAGTTACCCCACGGAAATCTCTAATTCGCGGGAGAGCTGCAACGATCAAGCGCTCAAGAAATTCGTACATACGATCTCCTCTAAGCGTAACACGCGCTCCGATCGGCATTCCTTTTCTAAGCTTAAAGTTGGAAATATCCTTTTTGGATTTCGTAGAAACTGCTTTCTGACCTGAGATCATGGTCATCTCCTCTAAAGCTGACTCCATTAATCGCTTGTCCGCAACGGCATCACCTACCCCTTGACTTAAAACAATTTTCTTAAGCTTTGGAACACGCATGATGTTCTTGTATCCAAACTGCTCTGTTAATGCGGCAGTAATGCGATCCGAATATTCGGATTTTAATCTTGGTGTGTAATCGCTCATTTTATTACCTCCCCTGAATTTTTCGAGTATCTCTCAAGCTTCCCTTCATCGTTTAACCGACGACCAATTCTCGTTGGCTCACCCGATTTAGGATCCAAAACCATTAAGTTAGAAATGTGGATGGGTGCTTCTTCTTTTGTTATCCCTCCTTGAGGGTTTGCAGCGCTCGGCTTAACGTGCTTAGTAACCACGTTTACTCCTTCTACAATAGCTCTGTTTTTAGAAGGAAAAACCTCTAGAACTTTGCCCTCATCACCTTTGTTTTCACCGGCAATGATTTGAACGCTATCTCCTTTCTTTATATGCAACTTAGACATCTTCGTTCTTTTTAAAGTACCTCTGGGGCCAATGAAACAATCTTCATGTATTGTTTGTCGCGTAATTCTCGCGCTACAGGACCGAATACACGTGTACCACGCATCTCACCTGTAGTGTTCAATAGAACACAAGCATTATCATCAAATCGGATATACGATCCGTCGGGACGTCTAACTTCTTTACGCGTACGTACTACAACTGCACGAGATACTTGTCCTTTCTTAACGCTTCCAGAAGGAAGAGCTTCCTTAATAGTAACAACAATATTATCTCCAACGGAAGCATATCTTCTTTTGGTTCCACCTAAAACACGAATACACAAAACTTCTTTTGCCCCAGTATTGTCCGCAACTCTGAGACGAGATTCCTGCTGTAACATTATTTTGCTCTTTCAATAATTTCTACTAAACGCCAGTTTTTATTCTTGCTCATCGGGCGAATTTCCATGATGCGCACCGTGTCACCGATATTGCAATCATTCTTCTCGTCATGAACCATGAACTTGGACGTTTTCTTTACAAACTTCCCGTACATCGGGTGTTTCACTTTACGCTCGATCATAACTACAACGGATTTATCCATTTTGTCGCTCGTTACGATACCGATACGTTCTTTTCTAAGATTTCTTGTCGCTTCCATTTGACCCTATTAATTCGATGCTGATTCAGCATTACGCTTTGTCAACTCAGTGCTTAAACGCGCTATTGATCTTCTGATGCTTTTCAGCTCCATTGGGTTCTCTAACTGAGAAACCGCATGACTCATTTTCATACCAGACAAACGCTCTTTTTCCTCCCCAATCTTCTCGATTAGTTCTGCCGTAGACATTTCTATTACAACTGATTGCTTCATCTCTTCTTCTTTTTATTCCCCGTTAAAATCACGACGAACTACGAATTTTGTTGTTATCGGCAATTTCTGAGCTGCCAATCGCAAAGCTTCCTTTGCAACCTCAGGAGAAACACCATCCAATTCGAATAACATTCTACCCGGTCTTACAACCGCAGCCCAGTATTCCGGTGCTCCCTTACCTTTACCCATACGAACCTCCGCTGGTTTCTTTGTAATTGGTTTATCCGGGAAAATGCGAATCCATAATTGACCCTCTCTTTTCATGTAACGAGTAGCAGCAATACGAGCTGCTTCAATTTGACGAGAAGTCATCCAGCATTCTTCCATTGCCTTAATCCCAAAGGTTCCAAATGCCAACTGATTTCCTCGTTGCGCATTACCCTTCATTCGTCCTTTCTGGACGCGGCGAAATTTTGTTCTTTTCGGCTGTAACATTTCTTGTTATTCTTTGATCCCGATTCTTATTTCTTTCTTCTACGTGTTGGACGCCCTGCGCCGCGATTTCCACCACCTTGTGGTGTCTTACCTGCTTTTTGACCAAGGACGTTTGAAAGATCTCTCTTCCCGTATACCTCGCCCTTCATTATCCAAACTTTCACACCCAAACGACCATAAGTTGTATGAGCTTCCACCAAAGCGTAATCGATATCCGCTCTAAAGGTGTGCAAAGGAGTTCTTCCGTCCTTGAACATCTCTGTACGTGCCATTTCAGCTCCGTTCAATCGACCGGCAATTTGAACCTTGATTCCCTCAGCACCCATTCTCATGGCTGCTGCAATGGCCATTTTTGTGGCTCTTCTATATGAAATACGTCCTTCAATCTGACGCGCAATACTCGCTCCAACAAGATAAGCGTCTAATTCAGGGCGCTTAATTTCAAATATGTTGATTTGAACTTCCTTCTTGGTCAGTTTTTTCAACTCCTCTTTCAACTTGTCTACTTCCTGTCCACCTTTTCCAATAATGATCCCTGGACGAGCAGTAGTAATAGTAACCGTTACCAGTTTCAAGGTGCGCTCGATAATAATTCTTGACACACTTGCTTTCGACAAACGAGCATGCAAGTAGTTACGAATTCCCTTATCCTCCGCTAATTTATCTCCGTAATCGTTACCTCCGTACCAGTTAGATTCCCAACCGCGGATAATTCCAAGTCTGTTCCCAATAGGATTAGTCTTCTGTCCCATAATTCTCTTATTCTTCGGTATTTTGTCTGGTATCTAACACCATTGTGACGTGGTTCGAACGTTTGCGTATTCTGTGTGCTCTTCCTTGCGGCGCTGGTTGAAGACGCTTCAACATTCTCGCACTGTCAACATACACCTCTTTGATAAAGAGACCTGAATCGACATCAAAAGTAGAGTCAAATTTCACTTCCCAGTTTGCAATTGCACTTTGAAGTAACTTCTCCATACGTTGAGCTGCATCTTTCTGGCTAAATTTTAAAACGAAAAGCGCTTTATCCGCGTCCATTCCACGAATCATATCCGCTACCAATCGCATCTTTCGAGGCGAAGTTGGACAGTTGCGCAATTTTGCGAAAGCAATATTCTTTTTTGCCTCCTTGCGCGCTTCCGCTACATTGTGTTTTCTAGAGCCCATGATTAATCCTTTCTTAGACTATTATCTTTTTCCTTTATCCTTTCTGTTTCCTCCATGACCTCTAAATGTGCGCGTTAATGCGAATTCACCTAGTTTATGGCCCACCATGTTTTCTGTTACATAGACAGGAACAAATTGTCTTCCGTTGTGCACCGCGATCGTAGCCCCAACAAAGTCAGGAGTAATCATCGAAGCGCGAGACCAGGTCTTAATTACCCCTTTCTTCCCGTTCTCAGCTTGCGCTAGTACTTTCTTTTCTAGCTTATAGTGGACAAATGGTCCTTTCTTGAGAGATCTTGCCATGACTATATATTATTTCTTTCTGCGTTCGATGATGTAGCGGTTGCTCGCTTTCTTCTTTGCACGCGTTTTAAATCCTTTCGCTGGAACACCGTTACGAGATCTTGGATGACCTCCAGACTGGCGGCCTTCACCACCACCCATTGGGTGATCTACTGGGTTCATAGCAACACCACGTGTACGTGGACGTCTGCCCAACCAACGCTTACGACCAGCTTTTCCAAGTCGTTCTAGAGCGTGATCACTATTCGACACGACGCCGATTGTTGCCATACACGTTACTAAAATCATTCTGGTCTCGCCAGAAGGCATCTTCAAGACGGCATATTTTCCTTCACGAGCCGCCAGCTGAGCGTATGTTCCAGCACTACGAGCCATCATACCACCCTGTCCAGGTCTCAACTCAATGTTGTGTACAATTGTACCTAATGGGATGTCACTTAAAAACAAGGTGTTTCCCACATTGATTGGAGCTCCTTTTCCAGAAACAACCTCTTGCCCAACTTCTAATCCGTTTGGCGCAAGGATATATCTTTTTTCCCCATCAGCATAATTGATCAAGGCAATACGCGCACTTCTGTTCGGATCATACTCCAAGGAAGCAACCTTTCCAGGTATGCCCTGCTTGTCGCGTTTGAAATCAATCTCACGATAGCGCTTTTTATGACCACCACCTACGTGGCGCATGGTCATTTTACCGGTATTATTACGACCACCAGATTTTGACTTACCCTTCGTAAGTGATTTCTCCGGCTTATCCGTGGTTACGTTTTCGAAATTATTCGCAAATCGAAAACGCTGTCCTGGAGTTATTGGTCTAAGTCTTTTTACAGCCATTTCTCTTAGATATTGCTATAAAAATCAATCATATCTCCTTCAGCGACAGATACAATTGCTTTTTTATAAGAGTTCGTTTTTCCTTCGATCATTCCCCCTTTGGTATAGCGAGATTTACTCTTACCAGAGTAATTTACAGTGCGCACAGCAGTTACAGAAACTCCGTACTTCTCTTCAATCGCCTTTTTAATCTCGACCTTATTTGATCCTTTGACAACCAAAAAACCATAGTGGTTTAAGTCCTCAGAAAGGCTTGTCATTTTTTCCGTAATAATCGGCTTGATCAATACACTCATGATTTCTGATCGATTAAAAGAGATTCTATTTTCTCTACTGAACCTTCGGTTAAAATTAGCTTATTTGCCCCTAGAGTTTTGTAAGTGTTTAATTCTGAAGCTGTTACAACTTCGACACCCTTCAAATTTCGGGAGGACAAATATACGTTTTTATTTGGCTCAGCTAGAACGAAAAGCGATTTTTTCACGTCAAGTGACAAAGCTTCCATTAAACTCGAAAAATCCTTCGTCTTTGGAGTATCAAAAGTGAAGTCCTCAAGAACGACAATATTCGCATCTTTAGCCTTATAACTCAAAGCTGAAACTCGAGCCAGACGTTTTACCTTTTTATTAAGCTTGATACCATAGTTTCTTGGTTGAGGACCGAATACACGACCTCCACCTCTAAACAATGGCGACTTAATACTTCCCGCACGAGCAGTACCCGTACCCTTTTGCTTTTTGATCTTTCTAGTACTACCAGCGATTTCACTGCGCTCTTTACTCTTGTGAGTACCTTGGCGTTGATTTGCTAAATACTGTTTTACATCCAAGTAAATCGCATGATCGTTCGGTTCAACACCAAAAATGGATTTATTGAGCTCTACCTTGCGCCCAGTATCCTTTCCGTTTTTATCTAATACTGCTAAATTCATTACTTACGAATGATTAAGTCGGCGTTTTTAGGGCCTGAAACGGAACCTTTAACTACCATGATATTCTTTTCCGGAACAATCTTCAAAATTTGAAGATTTTCAATGGTTACGCGCTCATCACCCATTTGCCCCGCCATTTTCATTCCTTTGAAAACGCGCGCCGGATAAGAAGCGGCTCCAATAGAACCCGGTGCTCTTTCACGATTGTGTTGACCATGTGTTCTTTGTCCTACACCACCAAATCCGTGACGTTTTACAACACCTTGAAAACCTTTACCCTTCGACTTGCTTGTAACATGTACAAACTCCCCTTCGGCAAACATATCCACGGTAACGACATCTCCTAAATTCATTTCCTGAGGAAAATCTTTACGGAACTCAACAACTTTACGTTTTGGGGTAGTCCCCGCCTTCTTGAAATGACCGATCAACGGTGATCCTGCACTTTTAGCTGTACGCTCGCCAAAACCTAATTGAACAGCACTATAACCGTCCTTTTCAATTGTTTTAACCTGAGATACAACACAAGGTCCAGCCTCAATAACCGTACAAGCATGGTTCTTTCCCTGCTCATCGAAGATGCTGGTCATCCCGATTTTTTTTCCAATAATCCCTGACATCTGGAATCCTTTTTTAAATTATCACACTTTGATTTCAACTTCAACTCCACTCGGTAATTCGAGTTTCATTAAAGCATCAATCGTTTTTGACGATGAACTGTAAATGTCCAATAAGCGCTTAAAAGAGCTTAGTTGGAATTGCTCACGAGATTTTTTGTTCACGTGAGGTGAGCGCAATACAGTAAAAATGCGCTTTTGGGTCGGCAGCGGGATGGGACCATTAACGATCGCACCCGTACTCTTCACCGTCTTTACAATCTTTTCAGCTGACTTGTCAACTAAATTATGATCGTAGGATTTTAACTTGATTCTAATTTTCTGGCTCATCTTATAGACTTTATTAAGCAGTCTGTGCTTTACCTTTAACTTTTGCTATAACTTCTTCTGCTACATTACTCGGAGCTGGTGCATAATGCCCAAATTCCATTGTTGAAGTAGCGCGACCTGAAGTAATCGTACGAAGATCTGTTACGTAACCAAACATCTCTGAAAGCGGCACATCCGCCTTGATTACTTGAGCACCTCCGCGAGAATCCATACCGGATACCTGACCGCGACGACGATTCAAATCACCTACAACATCACCCATGTTTTCTTCAGGGGTAACAACTTCAACCTTCATGATTGGCTCCAATAATTGTGGACTTGCCTTTTTGGTGGCATCACGGAAAGCCATTTTCGCTGCTAACTCAAATGATAACTGATCTGAATCCACAGGGTGGAACGATCCGTCACGCAAAGTCACCTTCATGCTGTCAATTTCATATCCGGCCAAAGGACCGTTTTTCATTGAATCAGCAAAACCTTTTTGAACGCTAGGAATGAATTCCTTAGGAATGTTTCCACCCTTTACATTATCAATGAATTCCAATCCAGCTTTCGTTTCATCTTCAACAGGCTCAATAGTAACCTGAATGTCCGCGAATTTTCCGCGACCACCCGTTTGCTTTTTGTACACTTCGCGATGTTCTACAACACCCGTAATAGACTCTTTGTACTGCACTTGAGGCTGACCTTGATTAAGCTCAACTTTAAACTCACGACGCATACGGTCTACAATAATATCTAAGTGAAGCTCACCCATTCCGCTAATTACGGTCTGACCCGAATCTTCGTCTGTCTGCACACGGAATGTTGGATCCTCTTCTGATAACTTGGCTAAAGCCTGACCCATTTTATCCACATCGGCTTGAGTTTTTGGCTCAACCGCAACACCAATAACCGGCTCAGGGAAGGTCATAGACTCAAGAACAATTGGTTTCTTCTCATCACACAGGGTGTCTCCTGTACGAATATCTTTAAACCCAACACCTGCACCAATATCTCCAGCACCGATCAAGTCAATAGGATTTTGCTTGTTTGAGTGCATCTGGAACAAGCGCGAGATACGCTCTTTTTTGGTTGTACGCGTATTGTATACATACGAACCCGCAGGTAACTCACCTGAATATACGCGGAAGAAACACAAACGTCCAACGAAAGGATCCGTAGCAATTTTAAAAGCTAAAGCTGCAAACGGTTCTTCTGTGTTTGGACGACGCAATTCTTCTTCATCCGTATCCGGATTAACTCCCGAAATAGCCTCAACATCCATTGGAGAAGGCAAGTAGCTCATTACAGCATCCAATACCGTCTGAACTCCTTTATTCTTAAACGCACTACCACATAACATTGGCGTGATCGTCATGTCTATGGTCGCTTTGCGAATCGCGTTCACCATTTCCTCTTGGGTAATGCTCTCTGGATCCTCAAAGAATTTTTCCATCAAAGCATCGTCGTATTCCGCAACCGCCTCAACTAATTTTTCGCGCCATTCGGCAACCGTTGAAACTAAATCTTCGGGAATATCAACTACTTTATACGTGCTGCCCATGTTTTCTTCATCCCAAATGATTGCTTCATTCGTGATCAAATCAACAACACCCTTGAAATCTGATTCCGCACCGATGGGTACTTGTAATGGAATAGGGTTACCGTGCAAACGCTCACCCACTTGCGCCACTACATTAAAAAAGTCAGCACCTGATCGGTCCATTTTGTTAACGAAACCAATACGTGGAACTTTGTACTTATCTGCTTGACGCCAAACAGTTTCAGACTGAGGCTCAACACCACCTACAGCACAAAACAATGCTACGGCACCATCCAATACACGCAAAGAACGCTCAACTTCAACAGTGAAGTCAACGTGTCCAGGAGTATCAATGATGTTGATTTTGTATTCTTTCGAACTATCAGTTGGTTTACCCTGAACCGTTGGAAAAGTCCAAAAACAAGTTGTTGCAGCAGAAGTAATTGTAATTCCGCGCTCTTGCTCTTGCTCCATCCAGTCCATTGTTGCGGCACCATCGTGTACCTCACCAATTTTGTGACTTACTCCAGTATAATACAGTACGCGCTCAGTGGTAGTTGTTTTACCTGCATCAATATGGGCCATAATCCCAATATTTCGTACAAAGCGGAGGTCTTGTTTCTTTGCCATGACTTAGTTGCGTGTCTTTCGGTTATTAGAATCGGAAATGAGAGAATGCCTTGTTCGCTTCAGCCATACGGTGCGTATCCTGACGCTTCTTTACTGCAGCACCTTCTTCTTTGGCAGCAGCTAGAACTTCATTAGCTAAGCGCTGAGCCATAGTTTTCTCGTTGCGCGAACGGCTGTAACTAATCAACCATTTCATCGCCATACTGATCTTGCGATCTGGGCGAATCTGCATTGGAATTTGAAAGGTAGCACCCCCAACACGACGGCTACGCACTTCAACATGCGGCATAACGTTCGTTAAAGCCTCTTTCCAAGTCTCTAAACCACCATTCTCAGATTTAGCTTCTACTAAATCCATTGCTTCGTAAAAAATATCAAAGGCAACACTTTTCTTGCCATCTAACATCATATTGTTTACAAAACGTGTTACCATCGGATCCTGAAATTTAGGATCTGGAAGTAACTCTCTTTTTTTCGATTTTGCTTTTCTCATCGTCTAGACTGTTATCGCAAATTATTTCTTAGGACGCTTTGCGCCGTATTTTGATCTGCGCTGTAAACGCCCTTGTACACCAGCTGTATCTAAAGCTCCACGTACGATGTGATATCGTACCCCTGGAAGATCTTTTACACGACCACCGCGAACAAGAACAATTGAGTGTTCTTGCAAATTGTGACCTTCACCGCCAATATAGGCGTTGACTTCTTTGGAATTCGTTAAACGAACACGAGCTACTTTACGCATCGCTGAGTTTGGTTTCTTCGGTGTAGTGGTGTACACACGAGTACAAACTCCTCGGCGTTGTGGACTCGCATCCAGTGCGGCAGATTTACTCTTCTTAGTGATTTTCTTTCTGCCCTTTCTAACAAGCTGCTGTATCGTTGGCATACGCTATAAATTGTGTTCTGATCGGATAATATACAATACCCCAGTTTTTTAGGGACTGCAAATGTAAGACAAATATTCTAACCTGCAATAGGTTGATACTGGAAAAAAAGGGATGTTTTTGCAGAAGTTTTCAAAAAGAAAAATCCCGCCTCACGGCGAGATTTTTGACCTTATATATATAGGTACGTTTTAATCGTTCCTAAATAATGTTAGATGTCCCGATTTCTCAATAACCTTTTCATTATTTCCAACCGCTTTTACTGTGTAGTAATAAACCCCTTCCGAAGCTTGAGCACCGCCTATAGTTCCATCCCAACCCGACGAGTTTGAATTCCAATCGCTCCACTCATATACCTTCTTCCCCCACCGGTTGTAAATGACCCCGGTAAAATCGGCGATATTAGAAGTGCTGTCGTTTGCCGTAATCGCATTGTAATACGGATAGGCACCACCAGGAGTAAACACATTCGGCATCGCAACCCTCGGATCTGAAGAAACATCAATTAAAACAGTGAGGGTATCAGAGCAGCCACTTACAGAATCTAAACCCACCAAAGTCAATTCATACAATCCGTTTTCAGTGTAGATATAATCGGGTGAATCTTCTACGCTACTATCTCCATTGCCAAAACTCCAGACGTAAGAAGTCGCACCTGAACTCAGATTGTTGGTGGAAATTTCTAATGGCGCTAAACCAGTATTTGGATTGACCGTAAAATCAGCTGTGACCGGGAATTCATTTACAATTGAAAAGGTAACTGTGGTATCGCATCCAATGCTGTCTGAAACAACAATCGTATAATCTCCCGGTAGTAAGTCTACCCGGTTCAATTCTTGAGTACCATCCAACCATGAATAGGTCAAGTCTCCAAATCCGCCCGCTAGGGCGAGAAAAATACTGCCGTTCTCTTGATCACAATAGGAATTGCTTACCTGCTCATTCAATACAATAGGTGGCGGCTGATTTATATATACTGTATCGATTACCGCACAGTCGTTGACTTGATCGTACATCTCTACAAAATAGGCCCCCGCATCGAGTCCGCCCAGAGAAACATTCCCCGAGGTATTATTATCTGTTTGCAGTACATTCCCAAAAACGTTCGTCCAGGTTACGTCCCAAAGACCATTATTATTCGGAAGTGAAACTGTGGCGATACCGTCATTATTTGAGAAACACGATTCATCTTGAATATTAAAGGACGCCCCAATCGAACCTATAATTACATTTACCGTGTCTTGGATACCCCCACAATCGAGCCCTACGTAAT
>CBFHRK010000002.1:0-9899 GCA_965658225.1 Flavobacteriales bacterium
CGCGAATTCCGGAAGAGTATTCGTAAAAGTAATTGTAGTCTTCATCGGCGTACTCCTCTTCGAATCCGACCGCTAGGTCGTAGTTCGAATAAGTAAACGTGGTATTCGAAAATAGCCGGTCGCTCATGCGCCAGTTCCAGCGAAGAGCGGAGGTTAAATTCCCCCATCGGAGCGATGCGCGAAGCCGGTCGCCATCGCCGTAGTTTTCGTTGTTATACGCCTTGTCATTTCCGAGGTAAGCGCTGGCAAAGATCCGGTGGTTCTTGTTAATTTTATGGTTGATTTTCGCGTTTACGTCGTAAAAGTAGTAGCCGGCACTAATTCCTTCTGCCGCGATCAGCACAGGCTGAATAAGGGCGTCTATATAGGTCCGTCGGGCCGAAATCATGTAGGAGGTCGTGTCTTTCTTAATAGGTCCTTGCACGGCGAACTTAGCGGCGATTAGACCCACGCTTAAATCTCCTTCAAATTCTTTCAAGTTTCCTTCTTTCATGCGTACATCAATGACCGATGATAACCGACCTCCATATCGAGCCGGAAAACCGCCTTTCATAATGGAAACACTGCTTATGGCATCGGGGTTAAAAACGCTGAAAAAGCCGAATAAATGATTAGCGTTGTATACAGGAACTCCGTCGAGTAGAATTAAGTTTTGATCGGGCGAGCCCCCGCGAACGAAGAGTCCGCTTGTTCCTTCGCTGCCCGATTGAATTCCGGGAAGTAATTGGGCCGTTTTTAGGATGTCACGCTCTCCCATAAACACAGGCAGTTTTTCAACGGCTTCCATGGGTAGGTCGATGGTGCTCATTTGGGTATTTTCCTGAATGGCTGTTTCTCGGCGTTCCACGACTTCCACTTCCATCAGTTCCATTCCTTTCAACGAAACGTCGAGTTCTTGATTCTTGTTTAGCTCGATTTCGACGGTATAGGGCTCAAATCCGACAAAGGAATAGGTGAGCGTATAGGTGCCTTTTGGAAGGGTAAGACTGTAAAATCCGTACGTGTTTGCGGAAGTTCCCTGCCTCCCGGCAGGATCGTACACCGAGGCACCAATGAGCGCCTCACCGCTGTAGCCATCGGTTACAGACCCACTAATGGTATAGTTTTGCGCTTGAATACTCGTGTAAAGAACTAAAAGTATGACAAGCAAGAGTCCGTTTTTCATCGGGGTGATCGGGGTTCGTTTCATGGCATAACGACCGCTAGGGGTCTTTTCTTTTAGTACGGATGAAAATTACCGAGGGTTTGCATCAAAAAAAAGGCCCGAAAATGAATAATCTCGGGCCTTTTTTTTGATTGGTACTCTTGTCAGTTTTTCAGCATGCGGAGATATTGCGCTACTTTCATTTTCAATTCCTTCCGGTTGACAATAAAATCGAGGAACCCGTGTTCCAAAACGAACTCAGAAGTCTGGAACCCTTCCGGTAAATCTTTTCCAATAGTTTCGCGAACCACACGCGGACCGGCAAATCCGATGAGGGCTCCTGGTTCTGCGATGTTTATATCGCCCAGCATAGCATATGAAGCGGTTACTCCACCCGTTGTAGGATCGGTCAGCAATGAAATATAGGCCAATCCGGCTTCGTCGAGTTCTGCAAGTTTTGCGGAAGTTTTAGCCAATTGCATCAGAGAAAAGGCGGCTTCCATCATTCGCGCTCCGCCCGATTTACTGATCATCATAAAAGGCATTTTATGCTTTAAACAGTAGTCGATGGCCCGCGCAATTTTTTCTCCAACTACCGAGCCCATAGAACCTCCAATGAAGCTAAAGTCCATGCAACAGATCACAATATCGTGTCCTTCAAGTGTACCCACACCAGTGCGAGCCGCGTCATTGAGTTTCGTTTTATCAATAGTTGCTTTGAGACGATCGGTATACGCCTTTGTATCGTGAAAATTTAGCGGGTCGGCCGATTTGAGGTCTGCATCTAACTCAGTGAATTGGCCGTCATCAAAAAGAATTTGAAAGTATTCTCTCGATCCAATGCGAACGTGGTAATCGTCTTCAGGCGAAACATACATATTCGCCTTGAGCTCATCTGTATCAACAATTTTGCCGCTGGGCGTCTTGTACCAAAGTCCTTTCGGAGTATCCTTTTTCTCCTGGGTTGGAGTCGTAATACCTTTCTCTTTTCGTTGAAACCAAGTCATATCAAAATTTCTTTAGGCAATCGTAATTTCAGGAGCAAGGTAAACATCTTGAACGGTTTGAAGCAATTCCACTCCTTCGTTCATCGGGCGCTGGAATGCTTTACGACCTAGAATAAGGCCTTGACCACCTGCACGCTTATTAATTACGGCAGTTTCTATTGCGTCTTGTAGATCGTTTGACCCGCTTCCGCCTCCAGAATTGATAAGTCCTTGACGACCCATATAACAGTTAGCTACTTGGTAGCGCGTTAAATCAATGGGGTGATCTGTGGTTAATTCAGAATAAACCTTTCCGTGGGTTTTTCCGAACTTTAATGCAGTATACCCTCCATTGGTGGTAGGGAGTTTTTGTTTTATGATATCCGCCTGAATGGTCACACCCAAATGGTTCGCCTGACTTTGTAAATCGGCAGCGGTATGGTAATCATCTTCCGCTGTTTTGAAGGCGTTATTTCGGGTATAGCACCACAAAATTGTCGCCATTCCGAGTTCGTGAGCACGCTCAAACGCTTCCGAAACCTCCATCAATTGGCGGTCCATGTTATCACTACCGAAATAAATGGTTGCACCCACGGCAACGGCACCCATATTCCATGCGTCTTCAACAGAGCCGTACATGATTTGATCAGCGCCGTTAGGGTAGCTGAGCAATTGGTTGTGGTTCAATTTAACGATGAAAGGAATTTTGTGTGCGTATTTTCTCGATACCGAGGCCAACACCCCAAAGGTTGAGGCAACGCCATTACATCCGGCTTCGATGGCCAGCTTAACAATGTTTTCGGAGTCGAAATAAATCGGGTTTGGCGCAAAAGAAGCTCCGGCCGAGTGTTCGATTCCTTGATCTACCGGTAAAATAGACATGTAACCTGTTCCTCCGAGGCGACCATTATCGTACAACGACTGAAGACTGCGCATGGTTTGGTTACTTCGGTTTCCGATGGAGAAAATGCGATCTACGAAATCGCCACCAGGAAGGTGCAGTGTGCTTTTGTCGAATGTTTTAGATTCGTGGTTGAGTAGGTAGTCTGCTTTGTCATCTAAGATGGAGACAATTTTGTCGAAAGCCATAATAGGAAGGTTTAGGTATTAAACTGATAGAGGGCCAAATGTACTAAATCTTTGGTGTAAGAAAGGTACTTTGGACACCGTCCGTAATTTCGAACTGTGCTGTTTAGAAGGGGTACCCAATTCCGAAGTTTAGCACGCCATCGCCAAGTCTTAAATCGTCAAAATTCCAGCGATTCCCTTCGGGCCGAGAAGGCCTTCTTAATTTGTAACCAGCATCTAGGCGGAAAACGAAAAAGCCAAAATCATAACGAATTCCGAATCCGGCCCCTACGGCCAACTCTTTGTAGAATCGATCGAAGCGAAATTCGGTGTCTTGAAGCCCAGGAGTGGGTTCTAAGGTCCAAATGTTTCCGACGTCGGTAAAAAGGGCACCTTTTAGGTTACCGAGCATACTGAAACGGTATTCGTAGGTGGCCATTATTTTTATATCACCTGTATTTACCGTTGCTTCTGGGTTCGACCGCCCCCCGGGACCTAAGGTATAGGCGACCCATCCGCGGTTGTCATTCGCACCTCCAGCGAAGAATTGTTTTTCGAAAGGAACAACGTCGCTATTTCCGTAGGGATAAGCCATCCCGCCGTAGAGGCGGAAAACAAAACGACGCGAGTTCAACACGGGCTGATAATGGCGGAAATCGAGATCGAACTTAACGTATTGAGCAAAAGGATTTCCGAAAAGTTCATATTGACCATCGTCATTGGGCTCCCAGTTGGTTACGTTCGCGGCGGTATAGAGTAAGTTCCCAGCAAATTCAACATGCCCTCGGAAGAATTGATAATCTTTGTCGGATGCGATGAGGCTTTGATCGTTGTACAAAAAGGTATAGCCAATAGTCGGGATAAAAGCGTCGCGGAAACCCGTCCGAATTTTATTGCCATCGATATTCGTTGAATCCCGGATATCGGTAAGCTTCACAAAATTTAAATCGATGAGCTCGAATATATGGGTTTTCGCCTTGGTTTCGTCGAAAGAATAGTGCAATCCGAAGTTGAGGATGGAACGATTAAAATCGACGCGAATTTGATAATTATACGAGGCATTGATGTCTGTTTGCGGCTGGTATCTTTTCGGCATAAACCCTTCGGTGTTGAAGGGGAGTAGAAGGTAGGGTAAGCGCAAAGTAGCACCCACTCCAGCCTGAATAGTGTTGAAAACACCGGAGGATTCGGTACTTACCTGTTGTGCTTCAAGTGCACCGTTCAGCCTAATCTCAAGAATTTGCCCTCCTCCGAATATGTTCCGATTCCGATAAAAAACACTTCCTCCAGCTCCGAAATTTCCGGAGGAGTGTGTTCCCTCCACTTCGAGACCGAGCGATTGCTTTTTGAAAGGGCGCAAAAGCACATATGCGTCAAGGGCATGCCGTGTTGTATCGGTGTCGATAGGAACGAAGTCCATATTCACTCCACTGAATACTTTGAGATTAATAAGGTGCCGGTAGCTCTGTCGAACTTCCGAAAACTTATATAGGTCACCGCTCTCCAAAACCACGGCATCGGTTGCCAAACGCGGAGTGTATTTGAGTTTTTCATCGTACAAAAAGCGATAGCCCAAATAATTCGTGTCACGGTCGCGATTCAATTCTCCGGGAACATAATCGTACACAATATTGATATCTCTCAAATGATAGCGCAGGTGTTTTATATAGGTAATTGAGTCACCCGTTTGAATGGGTTTGTTTTCAATGCCCATGGTTACGTTAACGACCCTTCCGGGCAAATTACTATCTACTTCGAAATAGATAAATTCCTTACTGAAATCATAAAAACCCCGTTCTTTAAAATAGTTGGCAAGGCGTTCCCGCTCATCATCGAGGGCTTGAGCATTGTATTGATCACCGGCCTGAATAGAGAGTTGATCCATTTGATTTTCAACCAGGACTTCCAATTCTGGAGAATCCATTTGGTAGTCAATTTGGCGAATAAAATAGGGCTCTTTTTTTTCGACGTAGTAATGGACCTTAGCTCGTTTTCGATTGTTGCAAACTACCTCGTATTCTGCTTCGGCATTGAAATAACCTTGATTAAAATAGTAGAGTCGCAGCTGATCTGCGCTTTTTCGCAGCGCCGACGAATCAATAACTGCAGGCGGTTCACCGAGTCCAGAAACCCAATGACCAAAGCCTTTTTCTGCTTCCGGATTACCGGCATTGTACAAGCTTAAATAAAAGGGATACCCTAAAATTCTCCGGTTTGGCTCGATCCGCAAGAAGTTGGATTCCTTCCCTTTTTTTAGCTTCAGGCTGTCTACCGTAATCTCGTTTTTCATCAGCATATGCTTGCCTTCCGGAACGTACTTCGTCGCCTTGCACGAGCTTAAAAAAGCAAGTGCCAGTGTGGTGAAAAGTAAAAGTCGAGCAGAGAGCTTCAAAGGCGCGTTTTGGATTTGCTAACTTCGCAA
This sequence comes from Flavobacteriales bacterium, assembly GCA_965658225.1. Lineage (GTDB taxonomy): Bacteria > Bacteroidota > Bacteroidia > Flavobacteriales > ECT2AJA-044 > ECT2AJA-044. The sequence goes on from CBFHRK010000002.1 coordinate 5,621, forward strand.
AATTATCAATCATTCGGTCATGCTGAGCCAAGCGCAAAAGAAATTCATTCGGTCACTGCAACAAAAGAAGTTTCGTTTGGCGCACAATAGGTTTGTGGCAGAGGGTCCGAAGGTTGTTCAAGAGCTTTTGCAATCACCCTTGCGGGTGGATGGCTTGTATGTCACCGAAAACTATGCCGAAGCATTTCCTCAGGCAGAACTCATTTCGCGAAAAGATTTGGATTCGATAAGCGGGTTTAAGGAACCGAATGGGGTAGTGGCCGTGGTGGAAATCCCGCCGAAGGCGGAAATGGATATTAGTGAACCCTTTGTGCTTGTGCTTGACAGTGTGCGCGACCCAGGTAATTTAGGCACTATTTTGCGGGTAGCGGAGTGGTTCGGATTAACACAATTAGTTCTTAGTCCGGATTGTGCAGATGCGTATAACCCGAAAGTGGTTCAATCGGCTATGGGAAGTCTTTTCCGCATGAACGTGGTAACTGCTCACGTTCCGAGTGCATTGGAAGCGTTAAAACAAGGAGGATTTCAAGTAGCTGGGGCAGAAATGGATGGAACATCTGTTTCAAACTTTGAAAAACCCGATAAAATGGTCTTAGTGATGGGATCTGAATCGCACGGTATTTCTGGGGAAGTTCAAGACTTGCTTGATGTTTCACTGACCATTTCTAAAAGCAATCCGGCAACGCCCATCGACAGCTTAAACGTATCTATGGCAACCGGGATTCTGCTGAGCGCGTTAAAGGCCTAGTTTTAATTCAAGGCCGTATTTCATTGCCTTTTCAAGCAAGGGAAGAACCCACCGAGGGAGGATCTCCGACTAGGTAACGACTAGCGTGCAATAGCTGTGATAAATAAAATAAAGGATCAGGATTAGTTTGCCAAAAGATAGGCCAAAAGAATAATTCCGGAAAGAACGAGTATCTTTTTCATAGGGAATGTTTTAGGGTCGGCAAATATAGTACTTATGCCTTTTTCTTCGAAATGATGTTCAAAACCACTCCGGAAAGAATTAATGCAATCCCTAAAATAGAGCCCCAGGAGTACACTTCACCAAAGAAAAAGAATCCATAGCCAATTGCGTATAAGGCGCCCAAGTACTTCAAGGTGGTTACTTTATTGGCTTTCTCGGCTTGAAGTGCTTTCGTCATATATACCTGACCCACTTGAGTGAATAAGCCCATTCCCAATAAAATAATCCAGTCGATTCCAGTGGGCATAACCCAATTGAATAGACTAATTATGGCCATAATGGGTGTGGCAATTAAAGGGAAGTAGAATACGACCACTACAGGGTGATCGGTATCTTTTACTTTACGAATACAGTTGTATGCGAGTCCGGCAAAAAAGGCGCTTCCAATTCCCAGAAAAACGAAGAAGGTATCAATGCGGGGGTCGAATCCTTTAAGTACAAAAACGCCTATGAGCGCCAATCCGAAAAAGAACCACTGCGCTGGTGCCATAGGTTCTTTCAAAATGAAAATAGCCATGATAGCGGTAAAGAGGGGCGACAAGTACTGTAATGTTACCGCTGAAGCCAGGGGCATGTTTTGCAGGGTGTAAAAGAACATACTCAGGGCGGTTATGCCAAATAGTCCGCGCAGAACGAGCCAAACCTTGTTGTTTCCCCACGGAGAAACGCCAATTCTTTTTAAGTATACGAGTGAAATACTGAGCGAGATAATACTTCTAAAAAGTACCAGTTCGGTAGCGGGTAGGTGCGGTAAAAACTTAACGCAGAGTTGCATTAGGCTGAATGCAAAAGTGCTCAGCAGCATGAATCGCACTCCGGCCGGCAGGGTCATAATCCGCCCGACTAGGGCGTTGTTAGAAGTCATAGTAAACCAACCTCAAAAAGGGGGCGCTGTTCCAGTTGCGCTCTTCGTAATTACCCACACGTACTTGAGTATTGTAGAGGTTCCAGCCGATATCTGCTGAAAAGCTGGCGTTCAATCGAAACTTCAGACCGGGGGCAATCATTCCTCCAATGCCCATTCCACCTTGGTTTTCGTTTACAAAGCCATTAATTCCGTTGTTCATGATGGTATATTGACGGCCTTGTATGCGCACTATGTTCGTTTCAACATCTGTATATAGGAAATCGACACCGGCGCTAATAAAGGGTTGTATTGGACCGTCATTTTTCAAAACGTAAGTGAGTCCTACATCTACGTGAACTCGGCTTTCTTCGCCCCAAATTTCTTCGAGGTATAACACGGGCTCTGTTGCTCCACCGGTGGCTTCGGCTACTTCTGTGGTGACGAATCCGCCAGAAACCAATTGGGCGGTATTAAAGTCAAGGAATACGCCCAGCTCTTCTTTCCAAAAGTACTGAAGATTCACCCCAAACATCATGGTCATATCGTACCGCATGTCGAGTGGAATTTCCCGAAAGGTCCATGGATTACCGTTGTATAAATCGCGAATTTCACCGTCGATATCGGGATTGTTTTGGAGTCGCATGATGGAGTTGGCTCCGTTTGGATCGCCGTTGTAGTAGCTGGCGGTAGCATCGTTGGCAAAATAGATCCCGATATTGATGGCGTAACTCATCCCGAGATGGGAAAGTGGAATTTCTTCTTGATTCTGCTGTTGTGCGTCTTCCTCCTCTGTATTCCAATCGATTTGCGCAGAGCTATGGAGCCCAATGCAAAGGAGAACGAAAAGGGAGAGCGTTTTTTTCATTATTCGAATTGAAAGCTAATTAAAATAGCTCTCGTATTCAAGTTGGTGATTCCCTCAGTATAAATAGTATCGTCGGTTACCATTACGTTTCGAAGTCCATAGGTTGCTTTGATCTGTGGACTAAATTTAAAGAAGTCGAAGTAGAAGTCCATTCCAAAGCCAAATTCATAGGCGAAATCGAATCGTTTAATTCGAAAAAGTCGAGGGTCTTCAACTTTTTCTTTACTGGCCATATCGATTAAGTATTTCCCTCCACCAAAGATGTACGGCCGCGAATTACCCACTCGCTTTCCTCTAAATTTTAGGTACATAGGAAGTTCGATGAAGGTCGATTCGACTTGTCGACGAACGACAAAAAAGTCGGCCGCCTGATCGTTAAATACATCGAAAACCATATCGCGTTGGGTATAGGAAATACCCGGAGTAAAACGCAAGTTTAAGAAATTCGTTAGTCGCAAATCGGAAATCAACAGCAGCGTAAATCCGGGCTGCGATTGCGCTTCAACGCTGTAGAGCGTGTTTTGAATGTCCTGGATGTTTTGCAGGGTAGAGACGTGCTCAATTTTGAAGTTGTAGTAATTTACTCCTAGTTCAAAACCGAAGTGAACAATTTTGAAATCGTATTTCGGCGAACGCAATTGGCGCCGCTCGTAGTTGTACATGCGCTGACTCATTGCTTCTCCGCCCGCTAGGGCGAGAAGAATAATTGAGAAAATCCATTTTTGCGCTGAGTACTTCATCTTGGGTCAACGGCCAATAGTGGCCGATTATTTTATTCCTTCGTAAATGCTTGCAATCCCAAAGGTTTGCGGATGAATGGCGGTATTTCGGTATCCTAGGCGGTTGAGAACAGATGTAAAGGCCTCTCCATAAGGAAATGCATCAACTGAATCGGGCAAATAAGTATAAGCACGTGGATCTTTGCTAACGGCGCGGCCTACGGCCGGAAGTATACGCTTGCTATAAAACCCAAAAAGCTGCTTCATTGGAAAACCTTGAGGTTGGCTAAATTCTAAAATTATAACCTTGCCGCCGGGTTTCATTACTCGGAGCATTTCGCTCAAGCCTTTCTCTAGATTCTCGTAATTGCGGACGCCAAAGCTAACGGTAAGCACGTCGAAGTGGTTGTCTGGAAAGGGGAGGTTCTCTGAATCACCGAGAGATAATTGGATCAAGGAATCTAAGCCTTTCTTCTTAATTTTTTCGCGGCCCATGGCGAGCATACCCTCGGAAATATCGACCCCGATAATTTCTTTTGGTTCGGTCACGCGCAAAGCTATTGCTTGATCAGCGGTTCCGGTTGCTAAATCGAGAATACGTTCTGGATGCTCCTTTCTGGCCAAACGGACCACATTTTTTCTCCAACCCTTATCGATACCGAGTGACAGAAAATGATTTAGGAAATCATACCGCCCAGAAATGTTATTGAACATCTCGGCAACTTGTTCCTTTTTGCTTTTGTCGGCACTGCCGTACGGTGTAACGTTTTTTAGCTCTTCCATTTCAGGGGGCAAAGGTACTAATTAGAATACTCATCAGCAGGCTTGAAACTTCATTTACTGACTCGATCTGAATTGATCCAGCGTTCTGAGGCTTC
>CBFHRK010000002.1:9999-12110 GCA_965658225.1 Flavobacteriales bacterium
TAATTAGAATACTCATCAGCAGGCTTGAAACTTCATTTACTGACTCGATCTGAATTGATCCAGCGTTCTGAGGCTTCCTTCCTTATTCTGCAGTATTAACAATGCGAGCCACTTTTTAGTTGCTTTGACGGAATGATTAGCGAGCAACAACCCAAATGAAATGAAAAAATGGCTTCTTCAGAAACGAAGAAGCCATTGAATCAATCAATATTTGAGTATGAATTAGCAACCGTCTAAGGCGAACATCACTACTAATTCTTGATCTACCGTATTTCCTTCCTCGTCACGCGCGGGCTCCCAACCGGCGGGTGCGGACTTCACCAGCTCGAGCATGGTGGCATCCATTTTTTCGTTTTTTGAAGATCGATAGATATGTACATTTTCCAACCTTCCTTCCTTATTAACGATCAAATAAACCTCTCCGAAAGAAGTGTTTTTCTCGTCCAAGTTCGCTGTGTTTTCTTTATTTCCTGCCGCGATGTAGTCGATAAATTCTTTTTCTCCGCCTTTGTAATACGCTGGCGATTCAGGAACTACGGTAAAATGCGGACTGGCCATTAAATTCTCTAACTCCTTGGTTTTTGGATTTGTTGCGGTAATGTCAGCATCTATTCTAAAGTGTGTTGCGCAGGGCACATTCTCCATAAACGCCTTTTGCTCCGAAGAAAAATAAGGCCCTTCGGCATGCATGCGTTCATTGGATAGCTGCTCATCCACAATTACAATGATTTCTGTAGAGCGGCACGATTGCAACAAATCCACGTACTCAGGAGAAAGTATGTGACCTACTGAATTGAATTTTTTTAGTGCGCTTTTTTGAACGGATTCGAATCGAGATCCAATTTTATAGAAGTATTCTGTGTACTCTTTTTCATCGCTTTCCGGCACCGAGCAGTTTCCTTTTTCAACGCGTGTAGATTCAAAATACTTTTTACCTGGAGCTGTTCCGTTAAAATAGGTTGCCGCCCCAATGCTTGCACTTATTAGAATAGCGGATAAAACGAAGATTCTCTTTTTCATAATGATTGCTTTAAATTCAAGTGCTAAAGTAGAGGTGAGTACTGGCAGTCCGTGTAACGCACTGTAAAATGATGTAAAGGGAGTGTAATATTTAAGCCGAAACCTTGAAGGACGACGTTGCTCATTCTTTAGTCGAGATCTTTCTCAAGTAAACTATTGACAAATAGTACATTCCCTAGGTCATCATAACCATCGAAAATTTGAGCGCGTAAATTCATCAACTGGCGACTCTGGTAACCAATCATAGTTAAATCGGCTTTTGCCGAGTGCTCGTTGATGAAACTTTTAATGGGTCGGTCGCTATCTTTTTCAATTAACCGCACGTTTGCCGGCGATACGGGTAGTTTTCCATCGCGAATATTCTCTTGCAATCGGTTGGCGGTTTCGTTTCGCTGACCAGGTTCATAGAGCGTATAAATTTCAATTTCCCCTCCCTTCCAGTCGGGATGTCCTAAAAGAATATAGGCGAGCAAAATCATGAGTGTTGCATTGTCGTAGTCTTGGAAGCCCACCCATAAGTGAATCTTTTTTCTTTGTCCGAATCCTCTATAGTTCGTACTTAATATGGCCACATCAAATTCCGTGGCCTTCAGCATTCCATAATTTTCCGCAATTTGATTTACTTCTTCTGGCACATCTCTTTGGTAATCGAAAAGGATGAGGTTATGACCTTTACCCGAAATTCCGTTTAATTGAATCACTTGGGCAAGGGCACTGGTGTAGCTCGGACTTACAATAGTGTCCATAACTACTCTGCTTTTATTGCCTTCGGCAAGATGTAAAAGTCGACGCATGACGTCTTGGGTTTCCACATGGGTTTCTGCAGAAAGATATCCTTTCACGTAATGAATGTAGGTTCCAAACCCGTATTTCAACGACCACCAGCGAAGTAGGTCAAAAGCATCGCGTCGTTTGAAGGTGTGGTCCGAGATAACAACGGCAAATGGGCGCCAATACACATTCGGGTTCGAATAATCCTTTTTCTGAACGTACACTTGTAGTCTTCGGTTCAACTGGAATAAAACACCACGAAAGAGCTTTACTAATCCACCCTTATCGCTGTTGTATTTCGAAATATATAGGTAAATAAC
>CBFHRK010000002.1:12208-36760 GCA_965658225.1 Flavobacteriales bacterium
AAAAAGGCTCGGGATTATCAACCGAAGCAAAGAAATCGACCTCTTCAAAGGGCATATCCGTACTCCCTGCGAAAAAGAAAACGAGGGAAGTGAATAATACGGCCACTACTATGTACAGTGCTTTAAGTCCAATATTTGCACCTTTTGTAAGCATGAGTAAGGTGAGCAGCCCAACGCAGCTAAAGCCAAGCGCTTGTTTATTTTCAAGAAACCGCACCCAAGCTAAATCGCCGCGCGTTTCTCTTAAATATGCGGCAAAGGGCTCAATGGATTCAACAAAAGCGATGAGGTAGAAAGCGACACTAATCGCTTGAGAAAGGAAAAGAGCAATGCCGATCGCGGCCCCAATGTTGAGGCCGAAACTTCTGCTGATTATATAATAGGCACCACCACCTTCTACTTTAATATTCGTGGCAATTTCAGCGACGGCTAGCGCGGTAGGTAGTGTTACTATATGGCCTATAATAATGATGGCAATGGTTCCAAAAAATCCAGTATTCCCTACGGCAAAGCCGAAGCGCAAGAATAGGATCGCACCGAGGATGGTAGAAATAGCTGTAAGGAATACAGGCAATGTACCCAATTGGGCGCCAGATGGGCGAAGCGATTGACTCATTAACCTACAATCAAATTAGCATTGGGGTATTTATACTCCGTTGAGCCAATTCTCGAACTCAGCGCAAAGGCAAGTGTGAGCGTCCCAACCCGACCTACAAACATGGATACCATAATTATTATTTTTCCTGGAACACCTAACTCAGAAGTGATCCCCGTTGAGAGTCCGGCCGTTGCAAAGGCCGATACTTCTTCAAATACCAATGCCAAGGTATCAAATTGCGGTTCAAAGATGGTAAGGAGAAAGACAGAAAAGAAAATGAAGGTTGCTGAGAAAAGAAAGATTGAATACGCTCGACCTAAAGTATCTTGACTGATGGTATGTTTAAAGAGCTCTACATTCTTTTTTCCTCGTATAGTTGCATAGGAAGCCAAGAAAATGGCCGCGAAGGTTGACGTCTTTATTCCCCCTCCTGTAGATCCACTCGACGCCCCAATAAACATCAGGAAAATGAAAAGAATCAAAGTGGGAATGGCCAAGCTGCCGATATCTACCGTATTGAATCCGGCGGTTCGCGTGGTGATACTCTGAAATATAGAACTGATGACTCGCTCGCCAAAATTCATTTCCTCTAAGGTGTTGTGTTTTTCAATGAAGAAAAATGCCACTGCTCCAAAAACAAGTAAGGCAATGGAGCTATAAACGGCAATTTTTGTTGCTATGGAGTAGGTTTTCCACGGTTGTTGAATTCGCTCACGCATACGACTTAAACCCCAGATGTCTGAAATTACAGGAAACCCGAGTCCGCCAAAGAAAATCAATATGGCAATGACTACATGCAACAAATAGGCATTCTGAACCATTTCTTCATACAATCCATTGGTCATCAGGCTAAAGCCGGCATTATTGAAAGCCGAAATGGAGTGAAAAATGCTGTAAAAGAACTTTTCTCCGAAACCGCTAAACTGCATTTGAGGGCTCCATAAGATAAAGATCAAGAAGCTCCCGATAATTTCGGCAATGAAACTGAATGCGAAAATTTGACGTAAGAGTCCTCTGCTTGCAAACAAACCTTCCGCGGCCACTTGTTCTTGAAAAAGACTTTGGTGCCTAATGCCGATACCTTTCCTCGAAAATAGCGCAATGAATGTTGCAAAAGAGATGATGTTTAATCCGCCCAATTGGATAAGAAACATAATCACAATTTGGCCTTTTACCGAAAAGAAAGTGGCTGTGTCAACTACTACAAGGCCGGTAACACAACTGGCGCTAATTGCTGTAAAGAGAGCGTCTAGGAATGGCGTGTTGACGCCTGTTGTGTTCATCTCCGGTAAGCTCAAGAGTCCGCAACCGAAGGTGATTAGAATCAGAAAACTCATGAGAAGCATTAACGGCGGACTCAGTCGAATGGAGCTAAAAATGCTGGTCGCCTTGGTGATTTCGATACCGACAATAATCAGGAAATAGGATTGAATGAAAATAACGTAGAAGCTCGCTAAGTTTTCGAATCCAACTTGCTCACCCAGCCATCTCACGATGGGAAAGTTGAATAAGAATAAAGAAAGAGCATTCCCGAGGATAAGCAACATTAAAATTCCTTCAAACCAAGTACTCCGGAAGTAGGTCTTTGGATGAAAGGAATAGACGTATCCCAAAAAGTACTTAATAAGATAAAACCCAAAGCTTACTCGGATCGAAGTAATAATAAAGGATCGAGAATAGTCTGTTTCGGGATATCCAAAGTAATAGATAAGGCTAATGATCGCGTAGAGGGAAACACCGAAGCTCGCGTAATTGAGCCAAGTGGTCGCTTTTTCTTTACTGTCGAAAAGAAAAATATTCACACGTTCCCGGAAGGATCTGAACGACATAAACCTCAGGTAAGATGACGGTGCGCTTCGGCGCGCAACATTTGCAAGTCAATTGGGGCCACTCCTACATGCTCACAAACGAGTCCGCCCGCTAAATTAGCAAATCGGGCGACATTGGAAGCGTCAATATTTTGGGCATAGACCAAGGTGGCCACACTTATCACAGAGTCTCCCGCACCTGAAACGTCAACAATATTTCGCTCGTACACTGGAAAGTGGAATTCCTCTTCGTCGTTTTGAATAACCACACCGTGTTCGGAAAGGGTGAGGAGTAAACATCGGGCCGATAGGCCCAAACGCGTATGGCGAATCGCCGTACTTCGGATATCGGCCTGCGCTACCGCTTCGGCCGGATAAACACCGTCCAAGGCTTCAACCAATTCTTTCCAATTCGGCTTGAATAAATCGACCCCTTTGTACATCCAGTAGTGCTCTTTCTTGGGGTCAACCGAAACAATGGCACCATGCTCGTGAGCCAATGAAATAACCGATTCTATGAGCTCAGGCGTCAATAAACCTTTGTTGTAATCTTCAATAATGACGGCGCTGAACGAATGATGGGCAAACAGTTCTTTTAATCGATGCACCATGATATCCGAAGATACAGGGGCCAGCGTTTCTTGATCGACGCGCAGCACGTGTTTGTTGTCTGAAATCACCCTTGTTTTTACGGTAGTAGGTCGATCTTCAATCCGAACAATACCTTCTGCGTTCAGACCGCTTTCTTCCATCAATTGAAGGAAATGATCACCGCGTGCATCGGTACCAATAACCGAGCACAAAAAAGGAGTGGCACTGAGCGATTGACAGTTTAGCGCCACATTCGCCGCTCCACCCAAACGCTCTTCGCGATTATCAATATTCACAACAGGAACGGGCGCTTCGGGCGACATACGTTCAATATGACCCCAGAGATATGAATCGATCATGGCATCTCCGATCACCAATACGTTTTGATCGGAAAATCTGTTAATAACCCCGTCTATTTGCTCTTTAGTCATTAAGACAAAGCTTCAATCGCTGATTTAATTCTTCGTACCGCTTCGGTTAGTACATCCTCGCTTGCCGCATAGCTTAATCGAAGGCATTTCGGTGCTCCAAAAGCATCGCCGGGAACCGTTGCGACGTGACCTTTATCCAATAGATATAGGCTTAAATCCGTGGCATTTTCAATGGTTTTACCCCCTGCTTTTTTGCCAAACAAAGCCGAAACATCCGGGAAGAAATAAAAAGCACCATCGGGAACGTTCGTGATAAACCCGGGAACTTCGTTTAACAATGTTCTTATTTTATCGCGGCGATTTTTAAATGCATCCCGCATTTCAAAAGTAACCGACGGATCGGCCATCATTGCCGCTTCGGCTGCCTTTTGAGTAATGGAGCAGGTTGCACTCGTCATTTGACCCTGCATTTTGTCACAAGCTTTCGCAATCCATTCGGGAGCCGCAATATACCCGAACCTCCATCCAGTCATGGCGAATCCTTTAGATAAACCATTTACGGTAATAACGCGATCATACAGAGCAGGGTAACTAGCGAATGAAACATGTCCGTCGGTGAAGTTTATATGTTCGTATATCTCGTCACTTATGATATACACGTCGGGGTGCTTTTCTAGCATCGCAGCCAAAGCATCCATTTCATTTTTACTGTAAACAGATCCGGTCGGATTACTAGGGGAGTTGAACATGATCAACCTGGTTTTACCAGTAATGGCCGCCTCGATTTGCTCAGGAGAAACTTTGAAATCGGTTTCTACACCCCCCGAAACAACTACAGGGTCTCCTTCGGCCAATTTGACCATTTCCAAGTAACTCACCCAATAGGGGGCCAAAAGAATAACCTCATCACCCGGGTTAATCATAGCGAGTAAAACATTGGCTAGGCTCTGCTTTGCCCCGGTACTTGACACAATTTGGTTCGGTGTATAATCGAGCCCGTTGTCTCTTTTTAGTTTGTGGCATATGGCCTCGCGCAACTCTTGATAGCCGGAAACGGCAGTATAGGAGGTGAAATTTTCGTCAAGCGCTTTTTTCGCAGCGTCTTTTATAAATTCCGGCGTATTGAAATCGGGTTCGCCTAAACTAAGGCTAATAACATCTACTCCTTGCGCTTTTAGCTCTCTTGAGCGTCGAGCCATAGCGATCGTTTGAGATTCGCTCAAACGGTTAAGTCTGTCAGAAATGATTTGAGACATGGGGTCTTTGTTTTGAAGGAACCCAAAGATAGGAAAGTCCCCAGTTTAATTTAAGCTGCTGAAAAGAGTAAATGGGTTCATTTGCTTAGGTTTGTTATTCGTAAAAATTTGATTCAAATTATGGAAGTAGGATTAGAGGTTATCCGATATATATTACCCGCGCTCATAATGCTCGTAGTTACCTACATCATGTTGAGTATGTTCATGGGGAATGAGGAGAAGAAGCGCATGTACGATATTAAAAAAGAGGGCCGCCGCAATGCAATGCCCATTCGATTACAAGCTTATGAGCGTTTGGCCTTATTTTTGGAACGCATTCAACCAGCGAATATGATGGTCCGGATAAAAGCGCATCAAATGAATGTTGCGGGGTATCAAGCCATTTTATTGCAAACGATTCGAAATGAATACGAATACAACTTATCGCAACAAATTTATGTTTCTAATGATGCTTGGAACATGATTAAGGCAGCGAAGGATTCAACGGTGAATATGATTAACCAAGCAGCAAAAAATTTGAACCCCGATCAAAATGCGGAAGATTTGCGGGAGTTGGTGCTGCAAATTTTGGCTGCTAAGGAACGAACGCCCTCGGATCGTGCCTTAGATTTTTTGAAGAATGAAGTCATGGCCGAGTTATAATCCGATGAATAAAACTGATTGAATTGAAAATGATATTGTCCTTTACTCCAAAATACTCGGCGAATTTTCGATTCTTGTTCGCCTCATTTGCATTGCTTTTAATTTCCTATAGCGCAGATGCTCAGTATGTTGAATCGTACAATAATCGCGATTTAAAACGAGTGTTTACCAGTACAGGAACGGATTCCATTATTGATATTAAAGACGGACAGTTCGTTTTATACTACGGAGCTGTAGCGGTGAACTTATACAACGATCTCGGAGGCGATTTAATGCTGGCGTGGGGTTTAGACGGCGGATGCGATGACCAATTAATTCACCGATGGAATTCGGTGCGTACTTCAAAGGCCTTTATCGATGAAGAGGGAGATATTATTCTGCAATCGCTGCTTCGCGGGGGCTGTCTTTCTTACGATCAAGTGATGTATTGGTATCGCGAGTTTGAAGAGGATCAAAAACTCTTTATCGATTTAGTATTGGAAAACAGGGCTCTTCAGGAAGTTGCAGAACCTTAATCTGATTTTAAACTTCTTTTTTCCAGAGGGCGAATAGGTATTCGGCCGCTTTAAACGGGGTCATTTCTTGTTTGAGCACGCGCTCTTCGAGTTCATTCATTTGGGCCCTAACGGCCCGATGGCTATAGAAGCTCCGATACAGCCTTTCTTCTAAATGTTCCCGGAACCAGTACTTGGCTTGTTCTTCACGTCGTTGGTTAAAGTAACCATTGCTTTGGGTAGATTTTAAATAATCAAGAACTACGGAATCCCAAAACTCGGCGATTCCATCATTATTCAGCGCTGAACAGTGACGTACTTGAGGCGTCCAATTTCCTGGATGTGCAGGGAAAAGGTGAAGTGCTCGCTGGTAGTCGGACCGAGCGCGGCGGGCGGCGCTGAGGTTATCTCCATCCGCTTTATTAATCACCATGCCCTCCGCCATTTCCATGATGCCCCTTTTGATCCCTTGCAACTCATCGCCGGCGCCCGCAAGCATCAGTAAAAGAAAGAAGTCCACCATACTGTGCACGGCGGTTTCGCTTTGTCCTACGCCAACCGTTTCTATAAACAAGGTGTCGAATCCGGCCGCTTCACACAACACAATGCTCTCGCGGGTCTTGCGGGCGACGCCTCCCAAGGAGGCTCCCGCCGCGCTCGGTCGAATGAAGGCGTTTTCTTCCCGACTCAGTCGATCCATCCGTGTTTTATCACCTAAGATGGCCCCACCACTGCGCGATGAACTCGGATCCACGGCCAAAACAGCGAGCTTTTTACCACGGCCGATCAACTCCATACCCAGCGCTTCAATAAACGTCGATTTCCCTACTCCGGGAACGCCGGTAATTCCCACTCGAAAGCTTTTCCCCGAATGCGGCAAACAAGCTTCAATGATTGCTTGTGCTTTTTCGGCGTGATCGGCGCGCGTGCTTTCGATCAAGGTAATGGCCCTACTCAAAAGCGTTCGGTTGCCGTCTAAAATACCTTTTACAAAGGTTTCATTCGACGGTAAGGAACGCGGTTGAAGAGGAGCAGATTCCACAATAAACTTAGTTGGTAATAAAGTCGAACAAATTACTCAGCGTACTGTGCTTGCCTTTGTACAATTCGGTAAAACCGCATTGACCGCAAGTGACGGCGGTAAATTTCTTATTCTGCATATCGAAAATACGCGACCAACCGCTTCCCGTTGTGCTAATCGATTCCGAAGAATAAGTGCGGTGGTTGCATTTCGGGCATTTGTAATTCGGATGGGTTAGTTCAGAAGCCATAAGTTTTGTTTTTACGCTGGTTCAACGGTATCGATTAATTTTTGAAGGATGTCCGCAGCAGCTTCCGAAATAACCGTCCCCGGTCCGAATACTCCGACCACCCCGGCCTCAAATAGAAAAGCATAGTCTTGCTGAGGAATCACACCACCGGCAATCGCCATGATATCGGGACGACCTAATTCTTTAAGCGCTGCAATTACCTGAGGTACCAAGGTTTTATGTCCGGCCGCTAGGCTGCTAACTCCAAGTACGTGCACATCATTTTCTACCGCTTGTTTCGCCGCTTCCATGGGCGTTTGGAAAAGTGGACCTACATCCACATCGAAACCCAAATCAGCAAAACTAGTAGCCACTACTTTTGCCCCTCGGTCGTGCCCATCTTGGCCCATTTTGGCAATCATGATCCGCGGACGACGACCTTCAAGCTCAGAGAACTGGTCGGCTAATTTCTGGGCATTTTTAAAACGATCGTCTTGGTCAATTTCTTTGCTATACACTCCGCTAATACTTTGAATGGTTGCTGTATATCTTCCGTACACGGCCTCTAAGGCATCACTAATTTCTCCTAAACTCGCGCGCTCACGAGCAGCAACCACTGCTAAATCAAGTAAGTTTCCGTCACCCGTGCGAGCACACTCCGTAAGTGCTTTCAAAGCAGATTGCACTGCGGATTCATTTCGCTCGCTCTTCATTTTCTGCAGCCGTGCGATCTGGCCTTCACGAACTTTGGTGTTGTCTACATCGAGAATATCCATCGGGTCGGTGGTACTCGTGCGGTAGCGATTAACGCCCACGAGGATGTCTTTACCACTGTCGATTCGCGCTTGTTTTTTTGCAGCGGCTTCTTCAATGCGCATTTTGGGCAATCCATTTTCTATGGCCTTGGCCATTCCACCCAATTCTTCTACCTCTTCAATGAGCTTCCATGCAGATTCAGCTATTTCCGCGGTTTTGCCTTCTACAAAAGTGCTGCCAGCCCACGGGTCAACGACGTTCGTAATTCCTGTTTCTTTTTGCAGGTAGATTTGCGTATTTCGGGCTATGCGCGCGGAAAAATCGGTCGGAAGCGCAATGGCTTCATCGAGTGCATTCGTATGTAAAGACTGGGTTCCGCCGAAGGCAGCCGCCATAGCTTCAATGGCCGTTCTGGCAACATTGTTGTATGGGTCCTGCTCGGTTAAGCTCCAACCGCTGGTTTGACAGTGTGTGCGGAGCGCCATCGATTTATCGTTTTTCGGGTTAAACTGTTTTACCAGTTTTGCCCAGAGCATTCGACCGGCGCGCATTTTCGCGATTTCCGTAAAGTGATCCATGCCAATGGCCCAAAAGAAGGATAGGCGCGGGGCAAAGGAGTCGATGTCCATTCCGGCCGCTAGGCCGGTTCTAAGATATTCCAGGCCATCGGCCAAAGTATAGGCCAATTCAATTTCGGGCGTGGCACCGGCTTCTTGCATGTGGTATCCAGAAATAGAAATGCTATTGAATCGCGGCATGTTTTTCGCCGTGTAGGCAAAGATGTCCGCAATGATTTTCATGCTCGGCAAGGGCGGGTAGATGTAGGTATTCCGCACCATGAATTCCTTCAGAATATCATTTTGAATGGTCCCGCTCAACTGTTCCGGCGATACGCCCTGTTCTTCTGCGGCCACGATAAAAAAGGCCATGATAGGCAACACAGCGCCATTCATGGTCATCGAAACCGACATTTGATCGAGCGGAATTTGATCGAAAAGGACTTTCATGTCCAAAACGGAATCGATGGCAACCCCGGCTTTTCCTACGTCGCCAACTACGCGTTCGTGATCACTATCATATCCGCGATGCGTGGCTAAATCAAAAGCAACGGATAGTCCTTTTTGGCCTGCGGCTAAATTTCTTCTGTAAAAAGCATTCGATTCTTCGGCGGTACTGAAACCCGCATACTGACGAATGGTCCACGGACGACTCGCGTACATGGTTGTGTACGGACCGCGCAAAAAAGGAGGGAGTCCGGCCGGATAACCTTCTTGTTCAAAAGCCGGAGTTTCGGACCTCTGGTTTTTGATTTTGGGCTCAAACGGAATGGAGGTGATGTCCTTACGCTTCATCTTGTAAACGTTTTAATTCGAGGTCTTCACTCGCGCGAATGGCTCGTACAGGTTCAACTTCCGTAGCTTTTTTCGAATCGGAACAAAAGAGCGCTTGTTCTATTTCAGTTGACATTTTTTCATCCGCGTTTGGATATAAATTAATGCCCAAAATGCTTTTGGTGCCGTTGGCAACTTTTTCACTTTCACGTTCGTGATCTCCAGCGACGAGGTCTTGAATAAATCCGGATTTCAGGGCCGCAACATAGCCACCTTGTGCTTCGATTTCTTGAAAGCTTTTCCAGCCGGAGGCTGCGAGTTCAGTAGTAAGCGACTCCAGAAAGTAGGAGCCCTCCGCCGGATCGTTTAGTTCAGAAAAATAGCTTTCATGGCCCAATACTAAAGGTGTATTTCGAGCAATTCGATCGCCGAATTCATTGGGATTTTTAAAAGCTACATCGTGAGGTTTTACGGAGATACTTTCTGCCCCTCCGATGATCGCCGACATGCATGAGCTGGTATTGCGCAGCATGTTATTGAACGGATCGTAAATCGTTTTATCGCGCAAGCCCGTTTCTACGTGCAAGCTCAAAGGATATTGTGAAGCGTCAAATTCGTACTGATCAAGCAAGAACGACCAAAGGCTGCGCATCGCTCTTAATTTGGCGATGTTGTGGAAATAGTCGGTGCCCACAGCCATGTTGAGCCAATGTTGCTCGGCACCAACTTCGCCGTATTTAACAAGGTATTCGTGCAGCATACTCAGGGCGATACCAAGTTGATTGGCCGGACTCGCACCTGCGTTGTGGAATAGATTTGCATTCACACATAGCGTTTTCCACGGGGCAAAATCGACCCGATCGACCAAAGCAGTTAAACCGGCCCAGTCTTCTTTTTCCGATTTAAACCAATTGCCCGTGCGGGCTAGGTTCTCGAGTATATCTACATTAATGGAGCCTCGACATTTAGTGAGGTCGTACCCCTTAGATTCGTAATACGAGCCGAGGGCTTCCGCAAGAAGGAGTCCATTTCCTTCTTGAACGAAATGAATTGAAATATGCTCGGGATGTATGTTTTCGAGTAAGACACTGAGGTCGATATTAGGTAACAAATAAAGAAGGAGCGAAGAAGCCCCTCGATTTAAGTAATCGAGCAATTGGCTGTTGGCTTCTGCGGCGTCGGCAACGAAATATTCTTGTACCACTTCGTATCCGTTTCGGTGCCTTTTCGGCACGATGGATTTGAATTCCGATTCGGTATCGTAGTAGGGAAGTATGGTAATTCCATCGGCGTCGGTACGAATCAAATCTGCGAGTGATTTACCGCGTAAATCTGCAATGGCCTTCGTTTCCCAATCGGACCGCGAGGTCCATGAAAACTCCGAAAAGAGGCCTTTCGTGCTCATGTTTTATCCTTTAGTTGAGAATTGTTGCTCCTTGTCTTTAAAAAGGATATTGAAGGTAGTGAAACTTCCGTAGCATCGTGTGATGTACTGCTGCAGGTTTACTTTATCTTCATCAGAAAGCTTTTCGTTACTATTGATGTTTTGCTCGAGAACCCGGAGTCGATCGCGCATCATCACAATTTTGTGAAAGAAAGTCTCAATGGGAATTTCTTTGCTCGAAAGTTCTGGATTCTCAGGAGTTAATGTCATTGTACCACCCTTCCAGCGATCGCCTAATTCCACCACATCTTGTAGATGACCGAAACGATCCAGAGTGTCTTCGATGACCTGCTCTAAATCGCGCAGGGAAAAGCCAGCTCCGGAGCCGCTTGGGGCAGCTGACGTTACGGCCTCTTTTATTTCCAATTCGTCGTTGTTTTTCGAAATGGTCATTTTACCGCCACGTTCGAAAAAAATTTCAAAAGTGCTCAATTGGATGGCGCTGATTACGCCCTCGCCGTAGCGTTCGTGCTCCACTTTGGAGCCAACGCCAATATTTTCAGTATCGATCATTGTTTGTCGTTTTCTTTTGGGTCTACAAATAAGTAGACTTCTTCGTTGTCTTTTTTCATTAGGTAGTTTTCCCGCGCGTATTTCTCGAGTGCCTCGGGATTACTGTCAAGTTCAAATAGAATGGTTGAATCGCTTAGGATTTCACCTCTATAGTATTGTGTGGCTTCTTCCAACTCCTCAATTTCATTGTTTAACTCCCGGTGAAACCACCACGAATTGGTATCAATAAAAAGCATCCAGACCAGAAAAACCGCTCCTACCAAAAGGTAGCGGTTTTTCAGCCAGGATGGAATTCGATTGAGCCACTTTTTCATACAATTATCCTAAGAATGGATAGCGGTAATCTTTAGCGGGTACAAAGGTTTCTTTAATGGTACGCGCACTTACCCAGCGCATTAAGTTCATCATAGAACCCGCTTTATCATTGGTTCCTGAGCCGCGTGCTCCACCGAATGGTTGCTGACCTACAACGGCACCCGTAGGCTTGTCATTGATATAGAAATTCCCGGCACAATCAACCAAAGCGTTGGTAGCTTCTTCTGCTGCATATCGATCTCTCGATAAAATAGCTCCCGTTAAAGCATAAGGCGAAGTAGAATTCACCAATTCGAGCATGCTTTTCCAGTCTTGATCTTCATAGATGTAAATGGTTAAAACAGGTCCGAACAACTCCGTTTCCATGGTGGTGTACTTCGGATCTGTTGTTACAATTACAGTCGGTTCAATAAAATAACCTACTGATTTATCGTAGCCACCGCCGATGATAACTTCTGCGTTATCGTCTTTCTTTGCTTGATCAATATAGCTTGCAAGCTTATCAAAAGCCCCTTCGTGTATAACCGCGTTAATGAAGTTTCCGAATTCAAGAGGAGACCCCATTTTGAACGTACTCACCTGTGCTTTTAATTCATTTAAAATTGCCTCTGAAGTTGATTTGGGTAAATAAGCTCTTGAAGCTGCTGAGCATTTTTGCCCTTGAAATTCGAAGGCTCCACGGCTTAAGGCCGTAGCTACTTCTAATGGGTTTGCACTCGAGTGCGCAACGACGAAATCTTTCCCACCCGTTTCTCCAACGATGCGTGGGTACGATTTGTACTTGTGGATATTGTTGCCAATTTGCTTCCATAGATCTTGGAATACATGCGTTGAGCCAGTGAAATGAAGTCCGGCAAACTCAGGATGATTCAAAAGTACATCGGAGATCATTTTAGGATCGCCGTAAACTACGTTGATCACACCATCGGGAACTCCTGCTTCTTTAAATAAATCAAGAATTACGCGGGTGCTGTACACTTGGCTATCCGATGGTTTCCATATGGCCACATTTCCCATAAGTGCTGCTGAGGCAGGCAGATTTGCAGCAATCGAAGTAAAGTTAAATGGAGTAATGGCGTATACGAAACCTTCTAAAGGACGGTATTCCATGCGGTTCCACATCCCAGGTTGAGACTCTGGCTGATCCGAATAGATTTGGGCCATATATTCTACGTTGAAGCGGAAGAAATCAACTAGTTCGCAGGCAGCGTCAATTTCAGCTTGCATCGAGTTCTTGCTCTGACCGATCATGGTAGCTGCATTGATTTTTTGACGGAAGGGTCCGGCCAATAGTTCAGCAGCTTTTAAAAAGATCGATGCTCGGTGTTCCCAGCTTGTCTTAGCCCATTCTTTTCGGGCCGCTAGGGCCGTAGAAATAGCCTCTTCAACATGCTTTTTTTCGGCTTTTGACCAGGTGCCTACTAGGCGTTGGTGATCGTGCGGTGGGCGAACTTCCACTTTGTCTGAAGTGCGCACTTCTCGGCCGTTAATAATCATTGGAATATCGACTACTTCGGCCATTTGGCGTTCAATTTCGGCTTGAAGATCCGCGCGTTCTGGAGAGCCTGGTGCGTACGGCAATACAGGCTCATTTACGGCAGCGGGAACATTGAAAAATCCTTTCAACATGATAATTTGATTTTTGTTGGCAGTGTTGTGAGTTGCAAACTTATTAAAATAGGAGCAGGAAATGGGACCTTTCCTCGAGTCATTGCTGCAATGAAAAAAAGCACCGCCCAGAGAGCGTGAAGAGCGGATCTAGACTGTGCGTAAATCGCTGGTCTAATTCAATCTTTGGGGGGCGATCAGCTGAAACATGGGAATCTCAACTTCAAAGAGTTCTCCGGTGTTTAAATCCATCATTTGATAAGATCCACGCATGTACCCAATTCCAGATCTTAAATGACACCCGCTTTGATAAGCGTGGTTTTCGCCCGGTTGAATTTCCGGCTGCAAGCCGATAACCCCATCGCCTTCCACCTTGCTGGGAAGAGCGCTGCTATCCCAAATGAACCATTTTCTCCGGAGTAGTTTCACGGGATTTACGCCTTGATTAGAAATGGTAATGTGGTAGTGAAAAACCCACAGTGGGCCGTCCGAACTTACGTACCGCCCTTCGTAGTTCGTTTGAACTGAGATTTTTATTCCGGATGTGAGTCGAGTTACCACTGGTCAATTATAAGAATTATCAATACACCAAGAAAGTAATTGCGAAAGCAATAGAGCCAAAAGTTAACCCAAAGAACAAGAAGCCGAAATTCACAAGAATAAACTTGAGCGTTGTTTTCAGATAGCCCTGTTTATAAAATCGTTTCATTGCCAAATAAGCGTAAAACAAGAATATAAGACCTGTCCAACCATCGAGGTCAAAACCGGGAAATGAAAATTTAATCAGCCATTTGGTGATCAGCAGTAAGAAAAATACCGTTTGAACATGAAACAAAAAGATCAAATGCTCAATGTAATAGTAGTTTCTCCTGAAATAGACAGCCCGAAAAGAGAGAGCGGATAATGGCAAAAAGAGAAAGGCAACGATTGGTAGTTTACTCATGAAAAAGTTGAGGAAGTCTTTAATGTCGAGTGAACGCCCTTTCTTCACCTCCGTGTACATAAAGCGATTCAAGCGGGTGTCTTCAAGCTCCAAAAAGGGCAGCGCGCGGCTCATGGGAATAGAATCTTGATCTTCAACAAATCGATTGATTCTAGAAAGAGACTGTTTTTCCTGTAAATAATAAGCCTGAGGCTTGGCGTACGGACCTGGATTGGGGAGAGTATCCCACCAGTTTATCTGGTTTTCAGTTTCTTTTAATGAATCGGCCAAGGCGCTTGAGGATGCCGGAATTAGATTTGAATCAAGAGTGCTTTCCTGACGCTTGCCTTGGACTAAAGAATCACTGATTGAATTTTTAATTTCTTTTTGGAAATCGGCAACGGTACGGATGCGTTCTTCATCACTTCCATCCTCAAGGCTTACGTCGAATACTATGGCGTCATCTGGATCCGACTCATTCCACTCTAAAAGCGCTAAATCGGCGCGTCCAATCAGATTACCGATACTTATTAGGGTGAAATATATAATGGAAACAGTGAGATACATCCGAATGGGATGCACGTACTGTTGTCTTTTCCCTTCAATAAATTCTCGAGTAAGTTTACCGGGCTTTATAAGCAGTGGACTCAAAGAATGTACAACCTTGCTATCAACAGAAAAGTAGCTTCGAACACTCTCTGAAATAAACTCGTAAAAACTAAGTCGACGACGATCGTTCCGCTGCCCACAATAATGGCAAAAGTTTTCTTTCGCACTAAGGGGAGTACCGCAATTAAGGCACTCTTCGCCTTTGAGCGCGGGTCGATTATCTGGGAGGATACTTAAATCGAGTTTGTTCTTCTTTTTAGACACATCTCGAAGGTAAGCATATTCATAATTTCATTGGAAGGGTGTGCGCGATCAATAAAAGTCGGCGGCATTTACAGAGGATA
Organism: Flavobacteriales bacterium; assembly: GCA_965658225.1. Classification (GTDB taxonomy): domain Bacteria; phylum Bacteroidota; class Bacteroidia; order Flavobacteriales; family ECT2AJA-044; genus ECT2AJA-044. Next base: position 27,061 of record CBFHRK010000002.1, read on the forward strand.
AACCAACCAACCGGTCGTATCGTTGCCCCATTTCTCGATGATAAACGAGCACCGAGTAATCGTTTTCGGTTTGGTAATGCGTTCCTTCAATAAATGAGGGGTCGACCTCACCCGTACCATCTCGGACAAGCACATACTCGTAATTATAGTACCCTTGTTTTAGAAGGACACTCGCTTCGTATGCCCCTCGTTTGTAATTGTATCGGAGCATGTATTTCGAATCAATGCGCCAGTCGCTCAGCGCGCCGTACAGGTAGATGTTTCCTTCATTCGTCGGTTCAGTCATATAGAGCCGGAAATGAGTCATCGAGTAATCGGCATCTCTATGCGCGTTTCGGCCACGCACATTTCGAATTACACGCTGACCGTTTACATCGGGCCAAAAGCTATAGGTCGTAAATCGCCGCGGTTGATCGGGGGTGACCAGTACTTGAAAAATGGTATCGAATTTTATATTGCTGACACGTGATTGCATCGTTATGAGGTCCTTTGTATCAAAATATCGATACTCGTTTCCGCCAAGGAAAAGGTTTTCGTATTCGTAATTGTATGACAGGGATCCGTCTCGAACAAAGAGCGGCTTCAAATTATAGATGGCGTTGTCCCATCGTCGGTTTTGAACGAGTACCACATGTAGGTCTTGATACGGATAGGGGATAGGGTAGTTTCCGTGATTTACCTCAAAATCAACTTCTTGGTACTCATCGCGATATTCAACAACAGTTGGTCGGTTTACTTGCATCGGTACAGAAACAATGGGTTCCCAAATGATAAATCGTCGAGTAAGTACAATTTCGTCCGGGTTATTATTGGCATAAACGACCATGACGTAGTTTCCCGATTTTAAGAAGCGCACGTTTTTATTGGGAAAAGAAACTTCGTAGTGCGTGTAAGGGATGATGGTATTAAACGAAAAAACGTAGTCGTCAATGAAGTTGTCGTTGAAGCCTACGAGGTACTCTTGTTTGTTTAATTGAGAGGGTGTCCAATCGTAATTACAATGAACAAATGTATAGGAGTAGCGTTGAAAATCACCGACTAAGTCATCAAAGTGAAGAATCATTTGACCGCCTGCTCCAAGTCGCAACATAGGAAAGCCAAGGCTGTCTTTTTTGTTGTAGATGAGAACAGTTTCAATGAACTCTTGGTATACATAGTCGTCGTATCGCAAAAATTCGCTTTCGGGACTCAAAACGGGCCCATCGGGCCGTGAGGCCGACAGAGAAAATGAGCTAGCGAAAAGGACGAGGGACAAAAGGAGTCTCATATAGATCGTGATTTTGCGATGCAATTAAATAAGTTAGTCCAAAAATACGGCCAAAAGTTAAAAACATTGAGCATATTTTTTACTTTTGCGGTCCGTTTTAGAGCAATTTAATTCCATTGTTGCAATGTCTATAGACATTAAAGTTAGACGTGGGGTAGACATCAAACTCGTTGGCGAAGCCGACAAGGTATACGGCGAGTTGTCCCCATCCGAAACCTACGTCGTTAAACCATCCGATTTTCACGGAGTCGTACCCAAATTATTAGTAGCTGAAGGCGATGAAGTGCTTGCGGGCACGCCATTGTTCTACAGCAAGGATAATGATCGAATTCGATTTACCTCACCGGTTAGTGGTGAAGTTGCGGAAATCAAACGCGGAGAGAAGCGAAAAATTCTCGAAATCAAAATTTTAGCCGACAAAGAAATTCGGTACGAAACTTTTAATCCTGTCGACTCTTCGGAGTTGAACAAGGAGAAAGTGACGGAAGCACTTTTGGGCGCAGGCTTGTGGCCAATGCTTCGTCAGCGTCCGTACGATGTGATCGCAAATCCGGAGGAGGCTCCCAAGGCTATCTTCATTTCGGGATTCGATAGCGCTCCATTGGCTCCGGATTACGACTTTATCCTTGAAGGAGCGGAGGCTGATTTCCAGGCAGGTATCGATGCTTTATCCCACCTAACGGCGGGAAAAGTGCGCTTAGGACTTCGGGCGGACAGTGCTCCGGCAAAAACGTTTACGGAAGCAAAAGGTATTGACACCCATACGGTTTCAGGACCCCATCCTGCTGGCAATGTTGGTATACAAATCCATCACCTCGATCCTATTAATAAAGGCGAGGTAGTTTGGTACATCAACCCTCAAGATGTGGCAATCGTTGGTCGTTTTTTCAATTCGGGAAAATACGATGCCTCGAAAACTATTTGTGTTGCTGGATCCGAAGTGAACCAACCGCGTTACTACAAGGTTATTAGCGGTATGGGTTTATCAGGGCTTTTGAGCGAAACGTTGAAAGGCGACCACTTGCGAATCATTTCAGGAAACGTACTCACCGGCACGCGCATTGAAAAAGATGGTTATTTAGGTTATTACGACCACATGGTAACGGCCATTCCAGAAGGAGATGAGCAAGAGCTGTTTGGATGGATCGCACCAGGTTTTAACAAATTTAGTACGTCACGAGCTTTTTGGTCGTGGTTGACTCCAAATAAAAAATATGTTCTCGACTCAAATATGCACGGTGAAAAGCGCGCATACGTGGTTACGGGACAATACGAATCCGTTCTTCCAATGGATATTTATCCGCAACAATTGATCAAGGCGATCATGGTAGGCGATATTGAGGCCATGGAGAATTTGGGAATTTATGAGGTGAGTGCAGAAGATTTCGCGTTGTGCGAAGTGGTTTGCACTTCTAAAATGGACGTTCAAAAAACGATCCAAGAAGGCCTTGATATGATCAAACACGAAATGTCTTAATCGGATATTAGGATGAAAAAATTATTGAGCAATTTCTTCGAGACAGTAAAGCCAAACTTTGAAAAGGGCGGTAAGTTTGAGAAATTTCACCCAGCTTTAGATGCCTTTGAAACTTTTGTCTTTGTTCCGGGAGAATCGGCCAAAAGTGGAGCGCACATTCGCGACGGGATCGACTTAAAACGAACCATGATTTTCGTGGTTATCGCAATGGTTCCGGCCTTGTTGTTCGGAATGTACAATATCGGATATCAACACTACAGCCAAACGACCGAAGTAGTATCCACCATGGGTATGTTTCTTTTTGGTTTATGGAAAGTGCTGCCGATGATAATTGTTTCCTACGGTGTAGGGCTTGGAATTGAATTCCTTTTTGCCATTCTGCGCGGTCACCAAGTAAACGAGGGTTATCTAGTTACTGGGATGTTGATTCCGTTAATCATGCCTGTTGACTTGCCACTTTGGATGTTGGCCGTTTCGGTTGTTTTCGCGGTAATCATAGGAAAAGAAGTATTCGGCGGAACAGGAATGAATATCTTGAATCCGGCGCTAACATCGCGCGCCTTTTTGTTCTTTGCCTATCCAACATACATGTCGGGTAACACTGTTTGGGTTGCAGATGCGAGTACTGTAGATGCTATTTCTGGAGAAACTATTTTAGGCGGCCTAGCGGCCGGAAAAGAAGTCGTTACCGAAGCAGCAGCCGCTGGTTACGGAAGCTGGTCACCTATGGAAGCTTTCCTAGGTCTTATTCCAGGTTCAGTAGGAGAAACGAGCACACTAGCGATCATTATTGGTGCGGCCTTCTTGCTTTGGACAGGTATCGGGAGCTGGCGAATTATGCTATCCGGGCTTATTGGAGCAGCTGTTATGGGATTAATTTTTAATACCTTCTCAGTAAATGCGCTCATGTCGCTGCCTTGGTATCAACACTTGGTCGTTGGTGGTTTTGCATTTGGTTTAGTTTTCATGGCCACTGATCCAGTTTCAGCGGCACAAACGAACAAAGGGAAAATTATTTACGGCTTTTTAGTCGGATTCTTTGCCATTATGATTCGGGTATTTAACCCGGCCTACCCAGAAGGTATCATGTTGGCAATTTTATTGATGAATGTTTTTGCGCCGCTTATCGACCATTACGTTGTAGAAGGTAATGTGAAGCGACGCTTGAAAAGAATGAAAGCGGTTAAAGCCTAAGGACATGGATGTAAATAAGAACAGTTACACCTTTATATTTGCTATCATCATGGTAGTTGTAGTGGGATTAATGCTCTCAGCAGCGGCAATTTCTTTAAAACCCATGCAAGATGAGAACGTCAAGCAAGAAAAAATGCAAGACATTCTCTCTACCATCGGTTTCAGTAAAGATGACACCCCTCGTTCCAAAGCGGCAGAAATTTTCCCGGATTACGTAAAGGAGCAAATTATCCTCGACGTCAACGGGAACGAAGTAGAGGGTGAAGCCTTTAAGGTAGATTTGGCCAAAGAAGTCAAGAAGTCTCGGGACGAACAAAACTGGCCACTATACATTGCAGAAAAAGAAGGAGCTACCTATTATGTAATTCCACTGCGCGGGAAAGGTCTTTGGGGACCGATTTGGGGGTATATCTCCTTAGAGAGTGATATCAACACAGTTTATGGTGCTAGTTTTGACCACAAAACAGAAACGCCCGGACTTGGTGCAGAAATCAACAAAGGGTTTTTTCAAGACCAATTTATCGGCAAAAAAATCATGAAAGATGGATCTTTTGTGAGTATTGCGGTAGTGAAAAGTGGCGCTTCCGGAATGTATGAAGTAGACGGCATTTCAGGAGGTACCATTACCTCTGTCGGAGTAGACAACATGCTTCAAGAGTGTATTAGTTTTTATATGCCTTATTTCGCGAAGTTAGAATCAGGTCAAATGAGCATGAACGCTGAATAATTCAGAACATGAGCACAGAATTACAAGAAGTAGTTAAAGAAAAAGAAGGGTTATTCTCTAAGAAGAATAGAAAGCTATTAACGGCGCCTTTAGACGATGATAACCCAATTACCGTTCAGGTACTTGGTATCTGTTCCGCATTGGCGATTACAGTAAAGCTAGAGCCGGCAATTGTAATGTCCTTATCCGTGTTTTTTGTACTCGGAGTAGGTAACGTTGTGATTTCCTTAATGCGTAATGCCATCCCGAATAGAATTCGAATCATTGTTCAACTCGTTGTAGTAGCGAGTTTGGTTATTCTAGTAGATCAGGTTCTCAAGGCCTTTGTTTACGACGTAAGCAAGCAGCTATCTGTATTTGTAGGACTCATTATTACCAACTGTATTATCATGGGGCGCTTCGAGGCTTTTGCTTTAGCGAACAATCCATGGAGATCCTTTTTAGATGGGGTTGGAAATGCCGCTGGTTACGCTTGGATATTGATTACTGTAGCGTTTTTCCGCGAGCTTTTAGGTTCTGGTCAGCTGTTTGAAATTCCAATCTTTGGAGTCGCAACAGCGGGTAGCGAAACAGGTTTATACACCATGGGTTATGTCAACAATGGTTTGATGCTTTTGCCACCAATGGCTCTGATTACGGTCGGAATCATTATTTGGGTGCAAAGAGCACGCAACCGTCAACTGATTGAAGAAAACTAAGCCGAAAGCCATGCAAGAGTTAGTTAACATTTTTGTGAAGTCGATTTTTGTCGACAATATGATTTTCGCCTACTTCTTAGGAATGTGTTCCTATTTGGCGGTATCAAAAACAGTGAAAACCGGTGTGGGTCTTGGAGCCGCTGTTATTTTTGTTTTGGGAATAACAGTTCCGATTAACTGGTTACTCGAGAATTATATTCTGAAAGAAGGAGCTTTGTCGTGGTTAGGCGAAGAATTCGCTACGGTTGATTTGAGCTTTTTGTCTTTCATAATGTTTATAGCAGTAATTGCATCTATGGTGCAATTAGTAGAGATGATTGTGGAAAAATTTGCCCCAGCTCTTTACGGGGCCTTGGGTATATTTTTGCCTTTGATAGCAGTAAACTGTTCAATTTTAGGTGGGGCGCTCTTCATGCAAGAACGCGACTATCCAACAATCATTGAAGCAACTGCTTTTGGTCTTGGTTCTGGTGTAGGTTGGTTTTTAGCAATCGTTGCCATTGCAGCAATTCGCGAAAAAATCCGTTACAGCAATGTTCCAGCACCTTTGAGAGGATTGGGTATTACCTTCATCATCACTGGATTGATGGGTATTGCCTTTATGAGTTTTATGGGAATCGAATTATAATAAAGTTAGAGAGAAGCAATGCTTTTAAGTACACTCACTATTGTATCTACCCTGGTGGCCTTCGCCATCATCATGCTCTTGCTCGTATCAATTTTACTTTCAGCGAAAGCAAAATTGGCACCGTCAGGACCCGTACGTTTAACGATTAACGGCGGTGAACAGGTAGAGGTAGAATCGGGTAGCACCCTCCTAAGTACCTTAGGGAACAACAAAATTTTCTTGCCTTCTGCTTGTGGAGGTGGAGGAACTTGTGCTATGTGCAAGTGCCAAGTACTCGATGGTGGAGGAGAAATTCTTCCGACAGAGAAGCCGTATTTCACGAGAAAAGAAATTCAGGACAACTGGCGCTTAGGTTGCCAAGTGAAGGTGAAAAACGACATGGACATTCGTGTTCCAGAAGAGATTTTTGGGATCAAGAAATGGGAATGTGAAGTGGTGTCGAATGATAACGTTGCAACCTTTATCAAGGAATTCGTGGTGAAATTGCCAGAAGGCGAAACACTAGATTTCCAATCGGGAGGATACATTCAAGTGGATGTTCCAGCATTGGAAGTAGACTTTAGTAAAGACTTGTATAATATTGGTGATGAATACCGTGAGGATTACGATAAGTTCGGAATCTGGGATTTGAAAATGAAAAATCCAGAGCCAATTTTCCGTGCCTATTCGATGGCTAACCACCCAGCGGAAGGGAATATTGTAATGTTGAACATCCGTATCGCTACCCCACCATGGGATCGAGCCAAGAATAAATGGATGGATGTGAATCCTGGAATTTGCTCTTCCTACGTGTTCTCGAGAAAACCGGGAGACAAAGTAACTATTTCTGGGCCTTACGGAGAATTCCACATTAAGGACACGAAGAAAGAGATGCTTTACATTGGTGGAGGTGCTGGGATGGCCCCGTTACGTTCGCACATTTTCCACTTGTTCCACACAGAAGGAACACGCGATCGTAAAGTATCGTACTGGTATGGTGGTCGTTCGAAAAGAGAGCTTTTCTATACCGAGGATTTCCGTACCATCGAAAAAGAGTACGATAACTTCTCCTATAACATCGCTCTGAGTGAGCCAATGCCCGAGGATAATTGGGATGGTTACACGGGCTTTATACACAATGTGGTTCTTGAGAATTACCTCAAGCATCACCCGGAGCCAGAAGAAATTGAATACTACCTATGTGGCCCACCCATGATGAATGCCGCGGTATTCAAAATGCTCGACGACTTGGGAGTACCCGATGAAAATATTGCCTTTGATGATTTTGGAGGCTAAACTTAAAACAGGGGCTTCGGCCCCTTTTTTTATGAAATACACATCTGCTTTTCTAATTGCCTTTTTCCTTGGTCTGTTTTACTCGTGTTCCTCGGGTCCCGATTATCAGATCATTCGGCTTCAAGGAGAAGCGCAAGGAACTACTTTTCAAATCACGGTGCTTTCAGAAACCGATATTGAATTGGAGCGACCCGTCGATTCCATTTTGCGCGCAGTTGACCGAAGTATGAGTCCGTGGCTTCCAACTTCACTGATTTCCCGAATCAATGGTGGCGATACCTCTGTGCGCATCGACCCAATGTTTGAAGCCGTATTCCGGAAATCGCAGGAATTGAATAGCATTAGCAAGGGTTATTTTGACATAACAGTCGGCGGCCTAGCAAATGCATGGGGTTTTGGGCCTAACGGCCCGATGACCCTCGATAGCGCCCGTGTAGACAGTCTAATGCAGTATGTGGGAATGGACCGTGTGCGTATTCAGGATCAGAAGATATATCTGGAAAAAGAGGGGATTCGATTCGACTTCAATGCCATTGCTCAAGGATTTAGTGTAGATCTAGTGTGTGGCTATTTGGATGACCTTGCGATTCAGAATTACCTCGTTGAAATTGGTGGTGAATTGCGAGCCAAAGGGAAAAATCTGGAGGGGAAAACTTGGAGGATAGGTATCGACAAGCCTACGGCTGAGCGAGCTTCTGATCCTTTCCAAGCTATTATTGAATTACCCAATAGAGCTTTAGCCACTTCAGGTAATTATCGCAAATTTCGGACGGATGAAGCCACGGGAAAAAAATACGTTCACACAATAAATCCACTCACCGGATATACCACTCAACAGAACTTACTAAGTGCTACTATAGTAACTGAAGAAGCTATGGTCGCCGACGGTTATGCTACGATGTGTATGGCCATGGGATTGAAAAAGTCTATTCAGCTCATTGAAGCGGATTCGACTTTGGAAGGTATGCTGGTATATAGCAAAGTGAATGGCGACTGGGCCGTTTATCAGTCGGCCGGATTCGAAGAATTAGTTCGCTAATTCTTTGTTTTGGCACTGCTGTTCAGGAAGGGCTCCGCAAATGCCACACGATTCTCCCTCTTTGTTCAAGAAAGGGGAGTTACTAGCACAAGTACCCGAAAAAGATCCGTCTTTCTTGGTGAGAATTTTAATGGCTAGCCCGGCAATTCCGAGAGCTAAAAGTGCGAGCGTCAATAAAACAACCTTAATCATGATGATTCATTTTCAAGTGCAAAGGTACAAAATCACATCGGACCGATAGGTCCAATGAAGTTAACTTCAGCCTCCAATTCGACGCCAAATTTGGCGAAAACATCGTGTTGAATTCTCTTGGCTAATTTTGCTATTTCAACGCCTTTTGCATTGCCGTAGTTCACAAGAACCAAAGCTTGTTTCGCATGTACGCCAAAATCACCTTCTCTATATCCTTTCCAGCCGAGTTGATCAATCAGCCATCCTGCTGCTAGTTTTGTATGCTTGGGTCCGTTAGGATAGGCGGCCACGCTTGGGAATAAGGTTTTTAACTTTTCGAATTGCTCGTTTGACACAACCGGGTTTTTGAAAAAACTACCGCTGTTGCCGATATCCGCCGGATCAGGGAGCTTAGACTTGCGTATGGCAATAACCGCGTCACTTACTTGTTTGATGGTCGGACTACCTTGGATTCCATTTTCTTTGAGTTGGTCCTGAATAGCACCGTATTGGGTGTGAATTTCCGGGTTTCTCGAAAGTCGGAACCGAACTTCAGTAATGATGTATTTGCCCTTTAACGACCCTTTAAATACGGACCAACGGTATCCGAAATCACAATCGTTATTCTGAAAAGAGCGCTCTTGATGCGTTGCAATTTCTATTGCTGTACAGGAACGAAATGCCGATTTCTGCTCAACTCCGTACGCTCCGATATTCTGAATAGGTGCCGCACCAACGGAGCCCGGTATTAAGCTCAAATTTTCTAAGCCACCCCATCCATTTTCAATGGTCCATAAAACAAATTCGTGCCAATTTTCACCAGCGCCGACCACGACTTCAACAAAGTTTTCGTCTTCATGAACCAATTCTTTTTTCTTGATTTCATTGCGAAGCACTGTCCCTTGAAAGTCGTCAACTAAAAGGAGGTTGCTGCCGCCTCCCAAGACAAGCAAGGGATCCGAATTTTCTTGAACCTCCTTGAGTGCCTCAATTAGTTCGTCGGTTGAAGTAAACCGAACAAATCTATTCGCCAAAGCGCTTAGGCCGAAAGTGTTGTAGGGTTGAAGGTTGAAATTGTGGTGCCATTCCATGGCGCAAATGTAGCCAATCCGCCCGTTAGGGCGAACGCATACTTATATCTATTGAAATGACTATTTTTGCGCCCTAAGAAAAAAGGGCGGTGAAAAGAGTTATTGTTAGCGTAACCAATGATTTAGTTACAGA
>CBFHRK010000002.1:36859-47874 GCA_965658225.1 Flavobacteriales bacterium
TCAAAGAGTCCATAAATCGTGCGTTCTTTTGCAGGAATCTGGATTCGAGGTAACGCTTGTGGGAAGGGTTCTTCCCGGAAGTTTACCGCTTGATCGCAACTATGAGACGCGCCGCTTTTCATTGTTATTCAAGGCAGGGGCCTTATTTTACGCCGAGTATTCAATTCGACTTTTCTTGTTTCTCCTGTTGCATAAAGCCGATTTGCTTTGGAGTAATGATTTGGACACGCTTTGGCCCAATTACTGGATCAGTAAATTAAAGAAGAAACCCCTTATTTACGATACGCACGAGTATTTTACAGGAGTCCCGGAATTGGAGTCAAGACCCAAAGTGCAGCGTATTTGGAAAAAAATAGAAAAAAGTATTTTTCCTAATCTAGAGCATGTAATTACTGTGAATCAGAGTATTGCTAACCTGTATAAAGAGGAGTACGGAAAGGATTTGCTCGTAGTAAGAAATATACCGCCCATTTTTGACGTTAGAACGCCAAGCAGTCGTAAAAATTGGGGGCTACCCGAAAATGAGCTCGTTTTTATTCTTCAAGGGAGCGGAATAAATGTAGATCGAGGAGCTGAAGAAGCTGTAGCCGCCATTGCTGAGACAAAATCGGCCCACTTAGTGATCTTGGGTGGAGGGGATGTGCTACCAGCCCTGAACGAAATTGTTGAACGACTGAATCTTCAACATCGAGTGCATTTTTTTCCAAGAATGCCCTACAACAAGATGATGGAGTGCACCCGATTGGCGGATGTAGGCCTCACATTGGATAAAGATACCAACGTGAATTACCGTTTTAGTTTGCCAAACAAGCTCTTTGATTATTTGCAAGCCGGAATTGCAGTTATTGCTAGTGGAGTAGTAGAGGTAAAGAATATTGTTGAAAACTACCAAGTAGGTCGCATTATTAAAAGCCATAACCCTTCAGACATCGCTCAATTGATGAATGAATTCATCGAGAATGAAGCATTGCTAAAGGAGCTAAAACAAAATGCTAAAATAGCTGCCCGAACCTTGCACTGGGACCAAGAAAAGACGAACCTAACCCAAATGATTAACCGATTTGTCTGAGCCTAAACATATTCACATTATCTCATTCGACATTCCTTGTCCAGCGAATTATGGAGGAGTGATTGATGTTTTCTATAAAGTTCAGGCGCTTTCTGAAGAAGGAGTGCGGGTTCATTTGCACTGTTACGAATACGGACGCGATCGGTCAGAGCGACTCGAATCGATGTGTGAAGAGGTTCATTATTATCCGCGCAAAATATCCCGATCTAATTTATTTAAACGTCGCCCGTACATTGTAGTTAGTCGGAACTCTGATGAACTATTAAACCGCTTAAAGGAGGATAACTATCCCATCCTTTTTGAAGGCGTCCACTGTTGCTATTATCTTGCTCATCCGGAATTAAAAGATCGACTTCGCATTTTGAGAAGTCACAATATAGAGCACGATTATTATTTGAATTTGGCTGAATCTGAAAACAACCTGTTTAAGCGGTTTTATTTTCAAAATGAATCTTCCAAGCTGAAACGTTTTGAAGAGGAGTTAGAGCACGCTTCGGCTGTAGCAGCTATTTCTGTGCCCGATGCCAATTACTTTGAGAATCGATTCCCCCGTGTTCCTATTCAACATGTTTCTGCGTTTCATGCGCATACAGAAATCACAGGCTTGAAAGGAAGAGGCGAATACGTTTTGTATCACGGGGCTTTGAGTGTTTCCGAGAATTACCGGGCGGCGATGTATTTAATCGAATCTGTTTTCTCGAAAATTAAGATTCCATTTGTGATTGCTGGAAGTGACGCCCCTGTTGAATTGCGAGCGGCAATTGATCAACACCCTCATATTACGTTGGAGAATAATATTTCTACGGAGCGAATTGAGCAGCTCATTCGCGAGGCGCATATCAATATCCTGCCCACTTTTCAAGCAACCGGAATTAAATTGAAATTGCTTTCTGCCTTGTATTTGGGTAGGCACTGTTTAGTGAATCCGCCCATGGTAGAGGGCACAGGTTTAGAGCCGCTTTGTCATATTGCACAAAGTGATACGGAAATGGAAAAGAAAGTGCTTGAATTGATGCGTGAGCCGTATCATCCGAGCGCGGATAGAAGTGATTTGCTGGAACGGAAGTTCAGCAATAGAGCTACCCTTCGTTCTCTGTGGCCCCTGCTGTTCGGAGATCAGTTACCTGTCCGCCCTCACACTTTAGAATACGCGAAGGAAATTTGCGAATAAGACTGTAATCATGGGTTGCCATAAAAATGGCGCGTCCGGTTTTACTAATATCCCACAACAAGCGCATTATTTCTTCTGAAGTAATCGGATCTAGATTCCCCGTAGGCTCATCAGCTAGGATAAGTTCAGGGTCGTTTATGAGCGCTCTGGCGATGCTAATTCTTTGCTGCTCTCCGCCTGAAAGTTGAAAGGGCATTTTAAACCCTTTAGTTTCCATTCCGACTTTTGTCAATACTTCTTGGATTCGAGCCTCAGCCTTGTTTTTATCCTCCCAGCCCGTGGCTTTTGTTACAAAGAGCAAATTGTCGTGAATATTCCGATCTGTAAGAAGTTGGAAGTCTTGAAAAACGATACCAATTTTCCTTCTTAAAAAAGGAATTTCTTTGTCTTTCAGCGACTTTAAGTCAAAACCGACCACAGAACCGGAGCCGTTTGTAAGCAATAAATCTCCGTAAAGGGTTTTCAATAAAGACGATTTCCCACTTCCCGTTTTTCCAATTAGGTAAACGAAAGAGCCAGGCTCTATGCTGAAATCAACATTTTCCAATACAAGGTTTTCTCTTTGGTAAATGGAAACCATGTCTAGTTTAATTAAATCGTCCATAGCGCAGTATCAATTTGTGGCTAAAATAATAATAAACAGGTGGCGTTTAATAACTATCACAAAACTCATCTGCCGACCCTATGTAACTATTGTACTTTGCATTACTAAGACTGTTTCGAGCAGAGAAATATGAGACTAACAAAAAGATTCGCCACACTGGCATTTTTGGTTCTGACCACGAGCCAATTAATGGCCCAGCAAACCGAGATTTATACCCATCCAAATGAGCGGTACGATCGTGCACGCGCACTATTCGACAAGGAGCAATTTGTGCAAGCGCAGATTGTTTTTGACGAATTGGTTAACCGTGAAAAGGACGTTCATTCCGAGGTTGGAATTGACGCCGAATATTACAGTACCATTTGTGCTCTGGAATTGCAGCAACGAAACGCCGAGGAGCAGGTGGTTGAATTTGTTCGCGCACACCCGGCAAGCCCCAGAGTCGACGAAATCACTCTTCATGCCGCTAGGCATTACTTCGGCCGGCGAAAATACAACGACGCGATCGAATGGTTTGAAAAAGTGAACCCGAGAAGGCTGGCCCGAAGCGAGAAAAGCGAGTACCACTTCAAGCTTGGCTACAGCTATTTTATGCGTGAAAAATATGACGAAGCTCAGAAGAATTTGCGCGAAGTTGTTAATGCCAACAGCGAATACCAGAACTCGGCCCGCTATTATTACGGCCACATTGCCTACGTCCAGGGGAAATCGGTAGCCGCTCTCGAGTATTTTGAGTCCCTCCGGGACGATGCGAGTTTTGGGCCCATTGTGCCGTACTACATTACGCAAATCTACTACGAACAAGAAGAGTGGGAGAAGCTCGCCACCAGCGGGGCTTCATTACTTGCCTCCGCCACAGAGAAAAGAGCACCAGAAGTAGCTCGGTTGATTGGAGAAGCGTACTATAATCAAGGCGAATACGAAGAAGCACTACCTTATTTAGAGCGCTACCGCACGGAAGGGCCAAAAATGCGCGATGAAGATTATTACCAATTGGGATATACGTATTACCAATTAGATCGATTCGATGAGGCCATTGGTTCCCTGAATAAAATTGTGGATGCCCGCGATTCTCTCGCTCAAAACGCCTATTTCCATTTGGCAGATTGCTATTTGAAGTTGGATCAAAAGGCCGAAGCGCTGAATGCGTTCGAATCCGTTGCTTCCTTGGATTACAATCACGACCTCACGGAAACAGCCAGGTTTAATGCGGCAAAACTGAGCTACGATGTAGGTAATCCCTACAAAGATCCGGGCAAGGAGTTGCAGCAGTTTATCGACGACTATCCAAATACAGAGTACTTTGAGGAGGCCTCCACCTACTTGGTGAATGTGTACCTAACTACCAAAGACTACGGGCGCGCCTTGGAGAGCCTCGAGCGTTTAGGTCCCCGAAATACTCAATTGCAAGGGGCTTATCAAAAGATATCGTACAATAGAGCTATTGAATTATTCAATAATAGACTCTGGCAGAATTCAGTCGACTTTTTCGGAAAAAGCCTGCGTTACCCTGTCGATCGCGCATTAGAAGCAGAGGCTTATTATTGGATGGGCGAGGCCTTTTTTAGGATGAAGCAGTACGACCGCGCGCGGGTGGTGTATTCAGATTTTCAAGTAACACCAACGGCAACGCAATCGGCACTTTTTAATGATGCACGCTACTCACTTGGGTATGTGTATTTCGAATTGAAGGACTACAGCAATGCGGCAACCCAGTTTCGCAAGTTTATTGATGAAGCAGATCCTAGCGATTCTCGCCGTATTCACGATGCACAGCTTCGGGCGGGCGACGCTTACTTTGTAACCAAAGGATATTTTACTGCCAATCGATTTTATAAAGATGCCGCAAAAACGGGTGGACCTGATGCAGATTATGCCTATTTCCAAGGAGCACTGTGTGAAGGCCTTCTCGGGAATAACGATAAGCGTATTTCTCAATTGACCCAATTAATATCGGAAGAACCCAATAGTGAATACGTAGACGACGCGTTGTACACTATAGGGAAAGGATATATGCAGGCGGGTAATAACGCGAAAGCCCTCGAAAGTTTTGATCGATTGTTAAAGGATTTCCCCGATTCGTATTACGCGCGCAAGTCGTTGATGAACCAAGGACTTATTCACTACAATACGGGAGCAAATGATCGTGCATTAATTGTTCTTCGCGAAGTGGTTGATCAATATCCAAATTCTCCAGAAGCCAAGCAGGCCGTAGAAATTGCGGAGAAAATTTACATTGATTTAGGAAATGTCGCCGAGTATGCCAACTGGGTTAAAGGACTTGATTTTACAAGTATCACCGATTCAGAAATTGATAGTTTAACTTTTGATGCGGCGTACTTGAAATATACCCAAGGCGACTGCAGTAGAATTATCCCCGCCTTCGATGATTACCTTCAAAAATACTCGAACGGGATATTTGCAATCGATGCACATTATTATCGAGCTCAGTGTCGATATAAAGAAGAGGACTTGTCCGGTGCTCTAGAAGATTACGAATTCTTGGTAGAAGCCAAGAAAAATAAGTATTCGGAAGAAGCTTTACTTCAATCGAGCTACCTCTATTTTTCCAGAGAGAACTACGAAATGGCATTGGAGCGTTATGCGGCTTTGGAAA
Source organism: Flavobacteriales bacterium (assembly GCA_965658225.1). GTDB lineage: Bacteria > Bacteroidota > Bacteroidia > Flavobacteriales > ECT2AJA-044 > ECT2AJA-044. Next base: position 42,321 of record CBFHRK010000002.1, read on the forward strand.
GACAAGCGGCATTTCCCGAGAATCGGAGAACGGCGGTGGTCGGACTCATGCGTGCGAATTTCAAGCTCGAGAAGTTTGAGAAATCAGTAGAATATGCGAATAAGGTATTGCGCTTTGATAAACTCGCTGTCGACTTGGAGCAAGAAGCTCATATTATTTTGGCAAAATCAGCTTGGAAAGAAGGCGATCAACTCACTGCCCAACGCGAGTTTGAATGGGTTGAAGATAAGGCGGCCAATGTTTTCCGAGCTGAGGCGAAGTACTTTTTAGCCTTGATCGAGTTTGAAAAGGAAGCTTATGAAGAAAGTCAAAAAAGGATTTTTGATTTGCTTCAGAATATGCCGAGCTACAATTACTGGGGAAATAGAGCGCTTATTTTGCTGGCTCGGAATTATTGGAAACTCGACGATTTGTACCAAGCCAATTACACGCTTGATCAAATCTTAAAGCGGTCTAACAACGACGAAATATTAGCCGAAGCGCAAAGGTGGAAGGATGAGTTGACCCGATCAGAAGAGAAGAAGTCATCGGAGCGAGAATTGATTGAAATCGATACGCTTCAAATAGAAATGCCCGAAGAACTAAATGAGAATGATATCGATGAACAATAAGAACCGCTTTAAATCTATTTTTTGCGCGGGTTTATTGATTTGCGCCTTCGGCGCGATGGCTCAACCCGGCGATCTTGGCACGGAAGAAATAACCGTTGTAAAAGAATATGACCCCACACTGTCCGACGCAATTAAAATTCAGGTATTTCCCGAACTTGTAGACACAGCTGCGGAGCCCTTAGTTTTAAACTACCAAATAATGCCTTTGGAGTATCGCACGACCTTCGAACCAGATCCAATTGTGCCTGCCCGAATCAGTAAAACGAAACTCGATAAACTGTATAAGAATTATCTAGAGGTCGGATACGGCAATTACACGACTCCGTACCTATTCTTCTCGCACTCGAGCCGACGTCAAAGAAACTGGTCGGGTGGCATATCACTGCGTCATTTAAGCTCGCAGGGAGGGATTGATGATTACGCATTTAATGGTTTTGGGCAGAATAATGTAAGTGCCTTCGGAAGTCGCTATTACAATAACTTTACGTTAAGTGGCCGACTTTCTTACGATCACGACCGTGTGCATTTTTACGGGAATACGGCTGTCGATGCCGACAAAGCAGCGATACGACAAGATTACCATTCGGTTGGAGCGGCCTTCGCATTTAAAAGCGCAAAGGAACGAGAGGCTTCCTTTTTCGATGGTATTGAAGTCGATTATATGCGCTTTTTTGATGCCTATAGCGGAGAAGAAAATAACCTACAGTTCAAGAGTGAGTTCAGCGTTCCAGTGAAAGATGAATTGTTTCGACTCGATTTAGATGCACAGTACCTGAACACCGCGTTTGACACTTTAAGTCAAGACTATTTCATTTTAGCCGTAAAGCCCCGAATTGAAAGTACGTATGGAGCATTGCATTTCACTTTGGGAATCCACGCTTATATTACGAGTGATTTAACAAGTGAAAGCACACGAGCTAATTTCTTTCCACAAATTGATGTAACCTATTCATTGGTTGACGATATTCTTATAGCCTATGGAGGGTGGGATGGAGCAGTAAATACAAATAGTTACCGCTCATTAAGCCTGGAAAACCCCTTTATCCAAGACTTTTTTCAACAGGATGTGACCATCCAAAAAGGACGTTTGTTTGCCGGATTAAAAGGCGCATTGAGTTCCCAAGCTTCTTTCAACGTTCAGGCACAATTTTCGTCCTACGACGACTATGTGCTCTTCTATAATAATCCATTCGCGCCTTCAGCCGGAGCCTTGGATACGAACCGATTCAAAGTCACTTATGACGATATGCGGATTTTCGGAATCATGGGAGAAGTCTTTTTTCAGACTAGCAACAAGTTCACTGCCGGACTCCGGGGAGAATTCAATAGCTATTCACCCGATCAAGTGGCAGCAGCATGGAATTTACCAGCGCTGCGTTTGACTGCAATGGGTAAGTACGCGCTCGGTGAAAAGATTTACTTGAATCTCGATGCCTTCCTTGTGGGTGAACGACAAGTGTTACCCACAAGTTTGGCAGGAATTCCGGATAATGCGGAAGTTTTGCCTGCGTATATAGACCTGAACCTCGGAGCCGAGTATCGTTATTCCGAGCTTTTATCGGCCTTTTTAAGGGTGAATAACTTAACCGCGTCGAGATACGATTTGTGGCTGAATTATCCCGCACAAAGGTTTAACGTCATGGGCGGTTTTACCTATCGTTTTTGAGCCTATCGGCTCGATTTCCCCCCGATCTTATCCAAAAATGATATTGGTGTTCATAATTGTTGAAAAAATGTTGAAAAACCTAGGGTTGAAGCGGGTTTCCGCTCGCTTTTCGGGTTGGAAATTGGTATCTTTGTTAGGATAAGATTAAGACCTAATTACCTGTTCTTTTTATGAGTGAAGAAAACAAACCAAAGGAGTACGAAGCCGGAAGTATCCAAGTCCTCGAAGGACTAGAAGCCGTTCGTAAAAGGCCCGCGATGTATATCGGAGATGTGGGCCAAAAAGGACTCCATCATTTGGTATACGAAGTCGTCGATAACTCTATCGATGAAGCTCTTGCAGGACACTGCGATAATATTTTTGTAACGATTCACGAAGATAACTCGATTACAGTTCGAGACAACGGTCGTGGAATCCCCGTTGATATTCATCCGAAAGAAGGACGTTCTGCCTTAGAGGTAGTTATGACGGTACTTCATGCAGGAGGTAAGTTCGATAAGGATAGTTATAAAGTATCGGGTGGACTACACGGAGTTGGGGTGAGTTGTGTGAATGCGCTTTCAATTGCCTTGAATGCTACGGTCCATAAAAATGGAAAAGTATACGAGCAAAATTATGTTCGCGGTATACCTCAAGCGGACGTAAAGGAAATTGGAACCACAGATATCCGAGGTACCGTTGTTCACTTTAAACCTGATGCAGAAATATTTACAGAAACCGAGTATCGTTACGATATTCTCTCTGCGCGTATTCGTGAACTAGCCTACCTGAACAAAGGCATTCGACTAACCATTACCGACGAACGCCGCACGGACGATGACGGAGCTTTTATTACCGATTCTTTTTTCAGCGAAGGTGGATTAAAGGAGTTTGTGGAGTTTCTTGATGAAAGTCGTGAAAAGCTTCTTGAAGAAGTAATGTACATGGAGGGCGAACGCAACGATATTCCTGTGGAAGTAGCCATGCATTACAATACCACATATACGGAAAATGTGCACTCCTATGTAAATAATATCAACACTCACGAAGGAGGAACCCACCTATCAGGTTTCCGCCGAGCCTTGACGCGTACCTTGAAAAAATACGCTGAAGAAAGTGGGATGCTCGAAAAAGAGAAGATAGAAATTGCCGGGGATGATTTCCGTGAAGGACTTACAGCAGTGATTTCCGTGAAGGTGATGGAGCCTCAATTTGAGGGCCAAACCAAAACCAAATTAGGGAATTCAGAGGTTTCGGGAGCCGTTGACCAATTGGTAGGTGAAATGCTTTCCAATTACCTAGAAGAGCATCCTAAATCAGCTAAAACGATCATTTCAAAGGTGATCTTGGCTGCTCGTGCTCGTCATGCAGCGCGTAAAGCTCGTGAAATGGTGCAGCGTAAAAATGTTCTCACGGGGACCGGATTGCCAGGGAAGTTATCCGATTGTTCGGACAAAGATCCGGAGGCTTGCGAGATTTTCCTTGTCGAGGGAGATTCGGCAGGAGGAACGGCGAAGCAAGGGCGTGACCGTAAGTTCCAGGCTATATTACCATTACGTGGTAAAATCTTGAACGTAGAGAAAGCTATGCAGCACCGTGTTTTTGAAAACGAAGAAATCAAAAACATCTACACGGCATTAGGCGTTTCGGTAGGTACGGAAGAAGACGAACGCGCTTTAAACATTGAAAAACTTCGCTACCACAAAGTAATTATCATGTGTGATGCCGACGTCGATGGAAGCCACATTGCAACCTTGATCTTAACGTTCTTCTTCCGATATATGAAAGAGTTAGTTGAATCAGGATACATCTACATTGCAACTCCTCCATTATACCTCGTAAAGAAAGGATCGAAGGAATCTTATGCTTGGAGTGATGACCAGCGCGATCGAATGATGATTGAGTTTGGTGGTGATGACAAGAAAGGAGTGGGCGTTCAGCGCTACAAGGGTCTTGGAGAGATGAATGCAGAACAGCTATGGGAAACGACCATGCGACCAGACGGTCGAACGCTTCGTCAGGTAACCATCGATAGCGCTGCAGAAGCCGACCGCGTGTTCTCTATGCTCATGGGCGATGATGTTCCACCTCGTAGAGAGTTCATTGAGAAGAATGCGAAATATGCGAAAATAGACGTGTAATTGTTTTAACAATGCGCTACAAGAAAAAAGGCTTCCCAATTAATTGGGGAGCCTTTTTGTTATCGGAGTAGGGTAACTGTGCCTCGATCGACCACTTCACGATCACTAAAGGTCCGGAAATACAGTCGATAAGTATATACATCTTGAATAGCCTCGCCGTCTGTATCGTTAATTAATCCATCCCAACCGGTAAATAAATCAGTAGTCTCAAAAACGAGTTGACCATTTCGACTATACACTTGAAGAACATAGGTATTTGGATCTGCACCAATTACTCTAGGAATGAAATAATCATTGGTGTTATCGCCATTCGGTGTAAAGGCATTTGGAACATAAAAGAAGAATTCCTCAACTACAAAAAGCGTTTTTACGATTATTCCAGTACAGCCGAGACTATCGGTTACGGTCATTGATACAAGATATTCGCCTTCTTGATTGTAGGTGTGACTAACCGCGCTGTCATTTCCGAAACCACCATCACCAAAATTCCACAACCAACTCGCCACTGATTGGGTAGTGTCGAAAAAGAGAGCCGTTGGATCTGATGTTTCAACCGTATCAGGCCCTTCAAATCCGGGAACGGGAGCAAAATGAAAAGGAACGGTGTATGAGTCTTCAACGGAACAGCCGTTCACATCCACTGCTGTAACCGAATAGGTGCCGGCAATTAATTGATCGATCGGACTTCCAGTAAGACCGTTACTCCATGTAAATGAATAGGGAGGCGTACCTCCTGAAACAGTTACGTCAATTAAGCCATCCACTTGATTACAGGCCTCAGGAAGAACGAGTAGACTGTCCATTGTAAGCGTGAAGTCCTGATTTGTCACTTCAAAAGTATCGACTCGGGTACAGCCAAATCCGTCGACACAGGTCATTACATAGGTTCCAGCTCCTATGCCCGATAAAGTATCCCCTTGGGCACCATTATCCCATGAGATTTGATAAGGTGTAACTCCTCCCGTGATATTCGGGACGATCGATGCCAGCAAGTTCCCGCAACGATCATTAACAATGATCGGGTTGATTACAAGACTGTCGGGTTCATAAACCGTCACGGTATCCGTAATACTACAGCCAACGAAATCGGTAACCGTTAATAGGTACGATCCGGCCGCGAGGCCGCTAATAGTTGCCGCCGTACTGCCGGTCGACCA
>CBFHRK010000002.1:47973-98346 GCA_965658225.1 Flavobacteriales bacterium
CGGGAAGTCGATGTATGTGTTGCCCACGGGAAAGTAGGCATAACCATCTTGATTTGCATTCCAAGTTAATGGGGCCGTTACGGGTCCCGCATTTCTCCCAGGAACGATTACCGCAGTTGATAAATCGGAATTTGTAATTCCGTGAATAGCTTGTCCATTATTCCATGTAGTACAGAGCGGCTTACTCTGAAGATGCATTTCTATATGATTGTCGGCTTCAAAAAGCTTTATCTGCGAACTAAAGAGCAAATTCGTGCACGAAAACATCGGGACTTCGCAAAAGGCAGCTACAAACACACGTGCTCCCGGAGGGCCGTAGGTTCCGTACAAAACTCCATTTACACCAGGTCCTGTTACGCCGGGATTAATATCTTGCCAAGGTCCCATAATCGCGTTGGGAGGAGTATTTCCGGGCGTTGGCGCAGGGCCCGTTATTTGCCAATTAGAGTATTGGTTGGCTTGGAGTGTATCAAAAGTGATGTAGTTGTTCGAACTGAATAATATTTTATCGTAGGTGTTTCCAAAATACTGAAAACTGAAGCCCAAAGGAATAACACCTGAGAAAACATCATCTGTCATAGTTAATGCCGTACCGCTTACGTACGAAACTTGAGCACCAAGATCAACACTGTCATTCCCACAAATGACCTGATCTAATCCGGCAAAAATTTGACCATTCGACCAAAGCGGTGCCAAGGCGATCAACACAACAAATAAAATTCTTTTCATGAACGAGTAGGTAAGTAGGCTCGGTTTCAAAGTTATTAAATTAGACGTATAAAAAAGGCCTCCCGTTTGGTCGCTCACTCACATTACGTTTCTTAACTTTGCCAACCGAAGAAATCTTCTAAACTTTTTTAAAACAAGTCATTATGAAAGTTACCGTAGTTGGAGCAGGAAATGTAGGGGCAACATGTGCCGACGTGCTTGCACACAAGGAAATAGCCAACGAGATCGTTTTAGTCGATATCAAAGAAGGCTTTGCTGAAGGGAAAGCACTCGATATCTGGGAAACTTCTCCAATTAATTTATACGATTCCAGAACTGTAGGTTCTACCAATGATTACGAGCGCACAAGAGATTCAGAAGTAGTTGTCATTACTTCAGGACTTCCTCGTAAACCGGGAATGAGTCGCGACGATTTGATCGCAACCAACGCGGGCATCGTAAAGTCGGTAACAGAGAATGTGATTAAGTATTCGCCAAACGCAAAAATTGTTATTGTTTCCAATCCATTGGATGTAATGACCTATCAAGCATTTCAAACGGCTGGTGTTGATAGCAGTCGTGTTTTCGGAATGGCGGGTATTCTCGATACAGCGCGCTACCGTTCTTTTCTAGCAATGGAATTGAATGTTTCTCCGAAAGATATTCAAGCGGTTTTGATGGGAGGACATGGCGACACTATGGTTCCATTACCTCGTTATACGACGGTTGGGGGAATTCCGGTAACTGAATTAATCAGCGAAGATAAACTCAATGCAATTGTCGATCGCACCAAAGTGGGCGGAGGTGAAATTGTGAAGCTTCTTGGAACTTCTGCTTGGTATGCTCCTGGAGCTGCAGCGGCGCAAATGGTTGAGGCCATTGTTCGCGACCAAAAAAGAGTATTCCCAGTGTGCGCACTATTGAACGGGGAATACGGAATGGACGGAATCTACCTAGGAGTTCCCGTAATTCTTGGGAAACAAGGAATCGAGCGTATTATTGAACTCGATCTTAACAGCGATGAGCGCGCACTTCTTGAAGAATCTGCGGGTCATGTTCGCAATGTTATGAAGGTTCTAGACGATATGAACATCTAAACTCCTTTGAGTTTTATGGGAAAGCCCTTCTATTTATTTAGGAGGGCCTTTCTTTTTATGGCAAGAAACGATTGGCCCAATCAGCGCTGGGCAGGAAGCAAGTGGATCGCCTTCCGAAAACGCGGTAGCGGTTTCTCGCAATGAAATTATACAGCATATTGCTTACTCCCTTCGGGAGGATGCCAAACACCCGAATCCATTTCCAACCCTTTAAGTAACCAGCAATTTCGAAAGCCGCTTCCGACTTCATAAAAAGCTGACCATTGTTCGAAACAATAATGCTGTTTGCATTTTCAATCAACTCATTGGGTAAGTATTTATTGGCCGTTTCTCCAGATAAGGGGGCGAGCTTGAAATAGCCCGATCGATCGCGCGGAAGTATAAATTGAACGGCTCGGCTGCACAAATTGCAGTGTCCGTCAAAAAAAATAGTCGGATGTTTTAGTGTCATGGTTGAAGAATCAACCGATGGATTTCCCTTTTGTTTTCCTGACTAATTTGAACGAGGTAGAATCCGCCCGGGAGGGCGGGTAAAACAACTTGACCCTCTGGAGCGTCCCCTTCGTAAACAACGCGCCCGTGAACATCAATTACCAATACATTTGCTACTGATTCTGGAGTCAAATTGCCAATGGAAAAAGATCCTTTCGACGGATTCGGATAAACAACCCATTCGTTTGAAACCGCAATCTCTGGAACAGAAATGTCCATGGAGTCAATTCCCATGTACAGTTGCACGCCTCCTGAGTAATTACCCAATATGAGGTCTACATATCCGTCGTTATTTACATCGCTCACCGCGGGCGCCGGGCGACCCACCCGCTGCAGGCCCGGCAATACAGAATCTGCAATCATGAAAGTGCCGTTAAGATTGTTTTCGATTTGTGTAAACCGATGTACATATCCGGGAGCCCCACCAACGTACAATTCCCATGAACCGTTTCGATCAATAGCAGTAGGAGTGGCAAAGCCGAGGAAATAGAAAGGACTGCTCATATCAATTCCGCCAAGCGTGTCCGTCACCAAAGAGAAATTATATGCGTTTGAACTACCAATGTTTTCATAATACTTCACGCGGCCGGTTGAATGTCCGATCAATAGATCTAAATCCCCATCGCGATCTAAATCAGCCAATTCTGGAGCGGCGGAATTTCCGACATCAATACCTCCAATATTTGCTTCGGCTAAAACAAAGTTGGCCAAACCGGCAGGCCCAGCAGTATTATTGAAGTAATGAATGTTTCCGTTTCCATCGCCCAAAATCATATCTTGATCGCCATCGTTGTCTAAATCCCCAAACGACGGGATTAAACTCACGGGGAAGGGGAGGGCTGAAATTCCAGAGAAATCGTAACTCTGCAAATTATATTCGGGTCTGGTAGCCGTCCCTGTATTAATGAACAAGGCTAATCGACTGTCGCTTATAGTTCCGTTTTCCATGATTCCGTAGTTGCCAATCACGAGGTCGAGTAAATTATCACCGTTGAGGTCCACTAATTTTGGATAAGCGCCTTCGCCCACGTCGATCATTTCATCTTGAAACAGGCTCTCGGTTTTAAAGTTGAAATTTGGAAGGGCTTCCGTTCCTATGTTTTCGTAGTACCAAACGCTCTCTAGATTCTTTGCACCTGATCCGGCATTTGGCGAAACCACCATGTCGCGATCCCCATCTAAGTCGAGATCAACCCAAAATACGCCAGGGAACAATTCTAGATCCACAGGCACGTCATAGGAGGGAAAGGCATTATCTTGATCGGTCATGTGGGCGTCTTCGGGAGTGCCTGTATTGGTCAGAAAATTCAAATTGTTGAAGGTGATATCGCCCAAAAGGCAATCCATAGAGCCATTTCCTGTTAAATCGCGAACGGCAATGGCGCTGCCCGCATGACGCGGCCTGTTTGTGCCTCCCGGCGCGAAGTTCGCATCGCAAGTATCCAAGTAAACGGTGTTCGAAACAAAGCTCTCTTTGAAAAGGCCCCAGCAATCGTCGCCCAATTGGTAGATCAAAGAATCGCTGTGCCCATAGAGTTCAATAGACATACACTTGTGGTATTCGACGTTGGTTCCGAGAATAGAAAAGGTAAGCACATCGAGATCGCCATCTCCGTCAATGTCTTCCACTACGGGGATGTCTGTAGAGGCAACATATAAGTTTACGTCTACAGCGGTACCGTAATTAGTGAACAGTTGTGGGGTGTTTAAAGCATACGTGAATTTGAGTCCACCCGCTAGGGTGCTTTCATTTGTATAAACCGCGATCCCGGCATTCGTATGCGCCCACATATCAATTTTTCCGTCGTTATTATAATCGCGAAATAGAACCCAGTTCATGATTTCCGGAAATGCGGGAATGTGTTTTGGGGCATAGCGATACTTCGTAGCACCATTTTCTGAATACGATTCAAAGGGCAAAAATCGGTTCCCAGACTTATCAAAAACAATTAGATCACGCACATTGTCGAAGTTTAAATCGATGTGCGACCACTGCGTAAAATTGAGTCCACCCGCCCAACCGTACTCCAAAGTATCGCCCTGAGCCTCGATATGGACCGTATCGGAATATACGAAGCCAACGGACTGACTTAAAGAAATGAAAGGAATAAGCAGAAAAAGAGGGAGAAGGCGCTTTATCATGAGGTAAAAAATGTACAGATCTATTTACAAAGATACGTATAAAAGCCCCTAAGGCGTTGGGCAAAAGGGGCGGTAAAAATCCCGTAGAATTATCAATTGCGAATTATGCTGCATTCCTCTATATTTGCGGCCGAATTAATTGAGGCTAATATTATCTAAACCAAATGCAAAACAAAGGAGCCATCCGCCTGTTTGCGATCCTGTTCGCTCTAATCTGCTTATATCAGTTGAGTTTTACATGGATTGTAAGAAGTGTGGAGAAAGATGCGGAAAACTTCGCCGATGGTGATCCCGCCTTGTATCAAGCCTATATCGACTCGGTCGGACCTCAACCGGTTTACGACTTACTAGTTCGTGAGTACACCTACAATGAGGTGAAATCACGCGAGTTGAATTTAGGTCTTGACCTCAAGGGTGGAATGAACGTCATTTTAGAAGTGTCCGTAAACGACATTCTTCGTTCTTTATCGAACAACTCTAAGAATCCCATTTTTAATCAAGCAATCGATGCTGCAAATGAGCGTATGCGCGATAGTCAAGACGACTATATCACGCTATTTTACGCAGAATTTCAGAGAATTCGTGCCGAACAGAATAGTGAGATTAAACTCGCTGATCCTGAAATTTTCGGAAATCGCGATTTAAAGGACAAGGTTCTATTCAACTCTACAGATGATGAGGTAATTAGTGTTCTTCGCCTCGAGGCCGAAGGTGCTATTGACCGTGCATTTACTGTATTGCGTGCTCGTATCGATAAATTCGGTGTGGCACAACCTAACATCCAGCGCCTTGAAGGAACAGGGCGTATCTTGGTTGAATTGCCCGGGGTTAAGGAACCAGAACGTGTAAAGAAATTATTACAATCTACTGCGGAGCTTGGATTCTGGGAGACTTATGAAAATGAGTTGATGATTCCTTTCTTGAACGCGGCCAATGAGCGTTTGAAAGACCTAGTAGAGCGCCCTCAGTCTACTACTACGGAAGACGAGATTGCCGATAATGCCGCTGAGTCAGATCCGTTCGATTTGAACTCTTTAGGTGTTGACGATTCGCTTGCAACAGGCGATGTTTCTGCTGATTCCCTCGGCCTAGCGGCCGGATCGGACTCTTTGGCGAACGATTCAACGATTTCGCCCATTGCAGCGTTTAACCCGCTTTTCGATATCCTTTTACCGAATTACAACTTCGAAACAAACCAGGCCGGAACGGGTCCGGTAATCGGTTTTGTCGCTATTAAAGATACCGCGAAGGTGATCGATTACTTGAACTTTAAGCAAGTACGCGATTTACTTCCTCCAGATATGCGCTACGCTAAATTCTTGTGGGAAGCGAAAACAGAAAATAACTCAGACGAGAACTTCTTACGTCTAATCGCAATTGCTGGAAACCGTGATGGTGAAGCTTATTTGCAAGGAGATGTAATTATTGATGCTTCTCAAGATTACGACGAACTTGGCCGTCCATCGGTTACGATGCGCATGAACAACCAAGGTGCGAACATTTGGGCGCGCATGACGGCTGATAATGTAGGTCGTAGCGTATCTGTAGTTCTTGATGACTACGTGTATAGTTACCCGAACGTAAACGAAGAAATTAAGAATGGGGTTACCCAAATCTCTGGATCTTTCTCCGTGAAAGAAGCGAAAGATTTAGCCAACATTCTAAAAGCGGGTAAGCTTCCTGCTCCTGCCCGTATTATTCAGGCAGATGTAGTGGGTCCTTCATTAGGTAAGGAAGCGATTAGCGCGGGACTCTTCTCGTTCTTGATTGCTTTGGGAGTAGTGTTGTTGTACATGATCTTTTACTACAGTACGGCCGGATTGGTTTCGAACCTGGCGTTATTGGCCAACATGTTCTTCATTTTTGGTGTTCTTGCCTCTGTTCAAGCGGTTTTAACACTTCCTGGAATTGCCGGTATTGTATTAACCATCGGTATGGCGGTAGATGCGAACGTACTTATTTACGAGCGTATTCGAGAAGAGACTGCTTCTGGTAAAGGTTTGCGTTTAGCTATTTCTGACGGTTATAAAAATGCCTTCTCATCTATTATTGATGCGAACGTAACCACCTTATTGACGGGTATTATCTTATTCATCTTTGGTACGGGACCTATCCGTGGTTTCGCCTCAACCTTGATCATTGGTATTCTTACTTCTTTGTTCTCGGCTATTTTCCTCACACGTTTAGTGTATGAGCGTTTATTGGCGAATAAAAAAGAGATCAAGTTTTCTACTAAATTGACTGAAGGGGCATTCAAAAACTTGAGTATTCAGTTCTTGAGCAAGCGCAAAATGTACTACGCAATTAGTGGAGCTATTATTTTGATTGGTTTGGGTTCTTTGGTAACTCGAGGTTTAAACTACGGTGTAGATTTCTCAGGAGGTCGTACTTACCAAGTACGTTTTGATCAGCCCGTAAATACGACGGACATTACCGAGAGCTTATCTGCAGCCTTCGTAGTAGAAGACGGTCCTGCCGTGCGCCCTGAGGTTAAGACGTTTGGTGGAAGCAATCAGGTGCGAATTACGACCAAATACCGTGTCGACGACAAAGGGATTGAAGTTGACGAGGATATTCAGAATAAACTTTGGGCTGGTGTTCAAGGATATTTCGCTGATCCTATCGAGCGAGATGCCTTCTTCAACGACGATGATAATAAAGCCTTCGGCTTGATGTCGAGTTCACAAGTAGGACCTACCATTGCTGATGACATTAGAACTTCAGCGATTTGGAGTATCCTCTTCTCATTGGTTGTGATCTTCTTGTACATCTTGATTCGTTTCCGCAAATGGCAGTTCTCTTTGGGAGCGGTAGTTGCTGTTTTCCACGATGTATTGCTTGTACTTTCGTTGTTCTCATTGCTATACGGTTTTGTTCCTTTCAGTCTTGAAATAGATCAAGCCTTTATTGCAGCATTGCTTACGGTAATTGGTTACTCATTGAATGATACCGTAGTTGTATTTGACCGTATTCGTGAGTATTTAACGATTCATCCGAAGCGTAATTTTGACGAGAATGTTACTAGTGCCTTGAACAGCACGCTTAGTAGAACGGTAAACACCTCGCTTACCACTTTATTCGTTCTCTTGGTAATTTTCTTCTTTGGAGGTGAGACGATCCGAGGATTTATGTTTGCACTATCCGTTGGGGTAATTGTAGGAACCTACTCCTCTGTTTGTATTGCAACTCCAGTGATGGTTGATACACTATCTCGTAAATTCAAAGGACAAGAATAAAAGCGACAAGCTATTTGAACTGAAAAGCCGCTCCCAATATTGGAGCGGCTTTTTTTGTTTCATCCACCCATTCAATTCCTATCTTTGTCCTATGATTCAACTGGGAAGTATTTATTTAATTTTCAATTTTGGCGGAGGAGAGATTTTTATCATTCTCCTCGTTTTCATCTTACTCTTTGGTGCCAAACGAATTCCCGAAGTTGCCCGAGCCCTCGGAAAAGGGATGAGAGAAATTAAAAATGCAACTGGAGACATTCAGCGTGAAATAAAATCATCGACTGGTGACGTTGGCAAAGTAACACGCGATATGGAGGCTCGTATTCGCGAACAGGCCCAAAACCTGGAAGGGTCTTTAAGTCGCTCTCAAAAGCCATCCAGTCCACCCTCGGCCTCAAGTGAAGCTCCAAAGGACGATGCGACTGAAGCCGAAAAAGAAGTCTGATGGCAATTGTTTCCTTATTGGCCGGACTCGCACTTTTAACTTTGGGAGGTGATTTGTTAGTACGTGGAGCCGTTTCCTTAGCCGTTCGTTTAAAGGTGAGTACCTTGGTTATAGGAATGACCGTAGTATCTTTTGCCACTTCATGCCCTGAATTACTTGTGAGCCTAAACGCGGCGCTCAAGGGTCATTCAGATATCACCTTTGGAAACGTTATTGGATCTAATATTGCCAATATTGGACTTGTTCTAGGGCTCACAGGAGCAATTTTTAGTTTGCCGGTTTCCCGAAATAGCCTTCGCTTCGATTGGCCCATGATGGCCCTGTCGACTCTTATTTTCGTTGGGTTTATCCTTTTCGATCGAAGACTAGGTTTGCTCGAGGGCGTAATCTTTGTAGTCTTATTAACTGCCTTCAGTAGCTTTTTAATTTACGCCTCACGGCGCGACAATAAAAACAACCCCCAAGATACTTCCTCAGAGGATGAAGTTATTCGAGATTCACCAACCCGAACGGCACTTTATTTGCTGATTGGTGGTGCCGCATTGTACTTCGGATCAGAATGGTTGATTGAAGGAGCTGTGACTTTAGCTAGAAGTCTCTCCATAAGTGAGCGGGTTATTTCTGTGAGCCTTGTCTCAGTGGGTACGAGTGTTCCTGAGCTGGCGGCCTCCTTAATCGCCGCGTATAAAAAGGAACAGTCTATTAGCCTCGGAAATTTATTTGGTTCTAACATTTTCAATTTACTCGCCGTATTGGGAATAACATCGATTATATACCCAGTGGAAATTGACGATGTTGGCTTGCTTGATATAGATATCTGGTGGATGGTCGCATTTGTTTTTGTTTTATTGCCTATGCTTTATCTCAACAAGCGAAGATTCTTTACCCGCTGGATGGGTGCGATTCTCTTGGTTTCCTATGCGTTTTACACTTATTTTATTTTTAACCCCTAATTTTTAGGGGGTCTTTTTACTGAATTAGCTCTTTTTTGGTGCGAACCCCTCCTTTTTTGAACATATTGTGAATAAAAATTAGAGTTCTGTTGTCGAGCCTTTTCTTTTTGCGTTATTTTTGCGGGGTAATTCTAATAAAATCTACCTCTCATGTCTACAAATGTTCGATTTCAAGCTTTAGAGCGCGCTCTGCATCGTGAGCCTATTCAGGGTTTCGAGTCCGGTAAAAAAATGTCTGAGCTATTTGGTGAAATGGTTTTCCACAAGACAGCCATGATGGAATATTTACCTGAAGAGGCTTACAGGAGCGTAATGCAAGCGATTGAAACAGGCAAAAAGATTGATCGTCAAATTGCCAATCAAGTAGCTTCTGCTATGAAAGACTGGGCAATTAGTAAAGGAGCGACGCACTATACGCACTGGTTTCAACCATTGACTGGGGCAACAGCTGAGAAGCACGACGCATTTTTCACGCCGTTAGGCGATGGAAGAGCGATTGAGCGTTTCGACGGAGATTTATTGGTTCAGCAAGAACCGGATGCATCGAGTTTTCCGAGTGGAGGATTGAGAAACACTTTTGAAGCTCGCGGATACACTGCGTGGGATCCAACTTCATCAGCATTTATTATCGACAACACGCTTTGTATTCCAACGATCTTTGTTTCTTATACAGGAGAGGCCCTAGATAATAAAGTTCCCTTATTGCGTTCATTACATACCGTTGATGAGGCTGCAACAGCAGTTTGCAAGTACTTTGACAAGAATGTTACCAAAGTGAATACCACTTTAGGTTGGGAGCAAGAGTATTTCTTGGTAGATGAAGCATTGTTCAATGCACGTCCAGACTTATTGCTTACCAGCAGAACTCTTTTTGGACATGCACCCGCCAAAGGTCAGCAGCTCGATGATCATTACTTTGGATCTATCCCCGCACGCGCCATGGCCTTTATGAAAGAGTTTGAACGCGAAGCAATGCGCTTGGGAATTCCTGTAACAACACGTCATAATGAGGTGGCGCCGAACCAGTTCGAGGTAGCTCCTATTTTCGAGGAAGCAAACTTGGCGGTTGATCACAATTCCTTGTTGATGGACTTGCTCGACAAAGTAGCGCGTCGTCATAAGTTGCGCTGTTTGACACACGAAAAGCCTTTTGCTGGACTCAACGGTTCCGGAAAACACAATAACTGGTCGTTAAGTACCAATACGGGAGTAAACTTGCTTAAACCGGGCAAAACTCCGAAGAGTAACCTTCAATTCTTGACCTTTTTTATTAATGCCATAGCCGCCGTTCACGAGCATGCGGGATTGTTACGTGCATGTATTGCATCTGCGAACAACGATCATCGTTTAGGCGCCAATGAAGCTCCACCGGCTATTATTTCGGTCTTCATAGGGTCTCAGTTGACCGAAGCACTGGACAAGCTTGAAAACGTAAAAGAAGGAGCGCTTTCTCCAGAAGAAAGAACAGATTTGAAGTTGAATGTAGTAGGAAAGATTCCGGACGTTCTTTTGGATAACACCGATCGCAACAGGACTTCGCCATTTGCCTTCACGGGTAACAAATTTGAATTCCGTGCAGTAGGTTCGAGTGCAAACTGTTCCGTGCCAATGACAGTTTTGAACTCGATTATGGCGAATCAATTGATTCAATTCAAGAAAGATGTGGATAATCTAATTAAACAAGGACTTAAGCGTGACGGTGCCATTTTCAATGTTCTCCGCGACTATATCAAAAAGTCGAAGTCTATCCGATTTGAAGGAGATGGTTATTCCGCTGAGTGGGAAAAGCACGCGAGTAAGTTGGGCCTTGAGAATATTAAAACAACACCAAAAGCGCTTGACAATTATGTGTCGAAAAAATCGGTCTCGTTGTTTACCGAAATGGGCGTATTGAATGAGGCAGAAATACATGCTCGTCATGAAATAATGCTAGAGCAGTATCAAATGGCCATTCAAATTGAAGCACGCGTTATCGGTGACCTCGCTGGAAACCATATTATACCCACTGCAATTCGCTACCAAAACATGCTCATTGAGAATGTAAAGGGACTCAAAGAAGTGCTTCCTCAAGCGTCCTTCAAAAAAGCATCCGTTCAACCCATTTCAATTATTGAAGAGATTTCGGAACGCGTTTCAATTATTAAAGAATCGGTAGACGGCATGATTTCTGAGCGTAAAAAAGCAAATGTTTTAACCGATTCTCGCGATAAAGCAATTGCCTACGACGAAAAGGTGAAGCCCTATTTTGAAACGATTCGATACCACGTGGATAAACTCGAAATGTTGGTCGATGACGAGCTGTGGCCGTTGCCGAAATACCGCGAATTATTGTTCACACGATAGTCAATTAATGGAGTTAATTTGGGAACCCGAAGCATACGCTTCGGGTTTTCTCATTGCCATTTGAGACTTTTCGTTATTTTAGCACGTTCATAAGCGTAAACTTTAACCTACACATGAAGAAACTCGGATCGGTACTACTTGCCTTATTCTTTGTCGGTATTCTGAGCGTCTCCGCGCAAACTAAATACACTATACAAGCAGATCAGGCTTTCGATGCCCAGCTATATGCCCAAGCGGCAGAGCTGTATAAAAAGGCCTCGTCCAAAGAAAAAGATCGTCAAATCAAAGAGGAAATTACCTGGCGAATGGCTGAATGCTACCGCATGATGGGCGACTGGAGAAAAGCGGAGGGTTATTATACAAGAGCTATCAAACGTCGTTATCCAGACCCAGCGGCTAAATTATATTTGGCCGACGTGCTTAAAGCACAAGGTGAATATGATGAAGCGATTATCGCTTACGAAGAATACCGCGAAGCTGCTCCATCAGATCCCCGTGGTCGCGAGGGGGTAGAAAGCTGTAAAAAAGCACTAGAATGGCTTGAAACACCATCTCGCTACGAGTTAGAGAACATCCGTGATTTCAATACTAAAGAAAATGATTTCGCTCCTTCTTGGGGAGATAAAGATCAAACGTCCATTATTTTTACTTCGCAACGTGAAGATGGTGCGGGAAAAGATATTGACGGATGGACGGATCAAGGTTTCATGGACCTTTATGAAAGTCATGAAGAACGCAAACGCGGCGGAAGAAGAAGTAGATCTGGAGCAGAAAATGAAGCACCTACGTGGTCGGTGCCAGCCCCACTTCCAATTGAAATTAATACCAAGGCGCATGAAGGTTTCGCAACGGTAAATGAACGCGGTAATATGTTGTTTTTCACTCGTTGTGAAAATCAAAAGAACTCTGGATTCCTAGGATGCAGAATTTACGTGGCCCGTAAAAAAGGAAAATCATGGGGTGAACCCGAATTGGTCAATGTAGATGTAGATTCAACATCATCCATCGGACACCCATTCCTAATCGATGATGAAACGATGCTCATAGCCGCCGATCTTGGTGGCGATGGTGGTCGTGATCTTTATAAGCTTACGTATAATAAGAGAGGTCGTTCTTGGGGAACGCCAGAGAACCTCGGATCTACGATTAATACAGTCGGTTTCGAGGGTTATCCGTTCGTTCACAAAGACGGTTACTTGTATTTTACTTCTGACGGCCATCCTGGAATGGGTGCTTGGGATATCTTCCGTGCTAAAATGAACAGCGACGGTTCGTTTGGAGAGGTTGAAAACATGAAGAGTCCGATTAATTCGAACTCTGACGATTTCGCCTTAATTTTTAAGGGAGAAGAAGCAGCCAATGGATACATGACTTCAAACCGTGAAGATGGACGTGGAGGTGATGATATTTACCGTGTGCGATTAAAACCATTGCTCTATGCTTTGCAAGGAGTTGTTACCGATACCAAGTCGGGTCGCGCCATTGACCGCGTTACCGTAAAACTAGTTGGTAGTGACGGAGCGGCTTTGGAAACAACAACGGATGAAACGGGCGCTTATGCATTCGGAGCCGATCAGTTGGCAGAAGGAGTTAACTATACCTTGAACTTTGAAGCAAAAGATTACCTGACAAAATCGGGAAGTGTAACTACTGTGGGCATTCCACTTTCTGCATTTGAGGAATCTGGAGATGGATTTTTACATACCATCGAAATGAACAAAGAGCTAGATCCAATTAGAAAGCCCATTGTGCTTCCTAAAATTGAGTATGACTTTAACAGTGCTGAACTCAGACCAGAGGCGATGGAGTCTCTAGATGGTTTAGTTGAGGTACTCGAAGACAACCCAAATATTACTATCGAGCTTCGTTCACATACGGATCATATTGGTAGTGACCCTGCTAACCAAGCACTTTCTCAACGTCGTGCTCAATCGTGTGTTGACTATCTAATTTCGAAAGGAATTGCCGAAGATCGTTTGGTGGCCGTCGGTATGGGAGAAAAAGAACCTTTCGTTATTGATGAAACGTATGCTGGACCTGATTACCTGAAAAATGGCGATCGCTTGACAGAGGCATTCATCAACAGATTGAAAAGAGATAATGGTGATGAAGCTGATGAAGTAGCGCGTCAGTTGAATCGTAGAACGGATTTCCAAGTAAAAAGCAGAAATTACGTTCCTAAGAACCAATAGGTATTTTTGACAAAAAGAATAAAGCGTCCCGGACAATTCCGGGATGCTTTTTTATTTTACAGTAATGAGTCAACAAGAAAGATACAATCAAAGAGGAGTGTCCGCATCGAAAGAGGATGTTCACAAAGCCATTAAGAATATTGACAAAGGCCTTTTTCCAAAGGCTTTTTGTAAAATAATTCCCGATACCCTTACGGGCAGCGAAGAACATTGTATTGTCATGCATGCGGATGGCGCCGGAACGAAATCGTCCTTAGCCTATTTATATTGGAAAGAGACCGGTGATGAGTCGGTGTGGAAAGGAATCGCCCAAGACGCACTGGTAATGAATCTCGACGATTTACTTTGTGTAGGCGCCGTGGATAATATTCTTCTCAGTTCAACCATCGGACGAAACAAAAACTTAATACCAGGCTCGGTAATTAGCGCGCTTATTAACGGAACAGAAGAGTTACTTGCTCAGCTTCGTGAAAGCGGTATTGATATCATAAGTACGGGTGGCGAAACCGCAGATGTGGGTGATTTAGTTCGCACCATTATCGTCGATTCTACGGTTACTTGTCGCATGCGCAGAGACGAAGTAATAAGTAATCACCGAATCGTTCCCGGAGATGTAATTGTCGGCATGGCTAGTTTTGGTCAAAGTACGTATGAATCCGCCTATAACGGCGGGATGGGCTCCAACGGCCTCACTTCCGCCCGTCACGATGTCTTCGGAAAATACCTCGCCCAAAAGTACCCGGAAAGCTTCGACCCTCAAGTTCCTAATGATCTAGTTTACTCGGGATCAAAAAAACTGACCGACCCAGTTGAGGGTGTTGACGTAGACGCAGGAAAATTAGTGCTAGCACCTACGCGCACCTATGCTCCTGTGATTAAAAAAATCCTGGAGGAACGACGAAATCAAATACACGGAATGGTGCATTGCAGTGGTGGCGCCCAAACTAAAGTGCTCCACTTCGTTGACGATGTACATATCATAAAAGATAATTTATTCGATATTCCTCCGCTTTTTAGACTTATTCAAGAAGAAAGCGGAACCGATTGGAAAGAGATGTACCAGGTGTTCAATATGGGGCACAGAATGGAGTTGTACGTTCCCGAAACAGAGGCAGAACGAATAATTTCAATTTCTGAATCCTTCGGTATTCCAGCACAAATCGTCGGAAGAGTGGAAGAGGGTTCGAAACAACTCACCATTAAAAGTGAACATGGCACCTTCGTTTATCATTAAATAAATATGGAGCTTTTAGAAAGACTAGACGGAATAAGTAGACGCTTTCACGATTTGGCAACGCAAATCAGTGATCCAGGCGTTATGGCCGATATGAAGCGCTATATAGACCTAAGTAAACAGTACAAAGAACTGGAACCTGTGGTTAAGGCAGCTGAAGAATACAAGAACCTGATTGAAGGTATAGAAGAAGCAAAGGCGATGCTCGAGTCGGAAACCGATCCCGAACTGCGAGAAATGGCCAAGATGGAACTCGACGAACTCGAACCTCAAGAAGAAGCCTGGACGGAAAGAATAAAAATTTTGCTGATCCCGAAAGATCCAGAAGACGCGAAGAATTCGGTCATGGAGATCCGAGCGGGAACTGGAGGAGACGAGGCAAGTCTGTTTGCCGGAGACTTATACCGGATGTATACCAAGTACGCCGAAAATGAAGGTTTCAAAACAGAGTTGGTTGACTATACAGAAGGCACAGCGGGTGGATTCAAAGAAATCATTTTCAACATTAATGGCGATGGTGCCTACGGTCTTTTCAAGTACGAATCCGGGGTTCACCGCGTCCAAAGGGTACCCGCCACGGAAACACAAGGTCGCGTGCATACATCTGCAGCAACGGTGGCCGTCCTGCCGGAGGCAGAAGAATTCGATGTTGACATCGATATGAACGACATTAAAAAGGAAACGTATTGCAGTTCGGGACCCGGAGGGCAATCGGTAAATACCACGTATTCAGCCGTGCGACTAACACATCAACCCACTGGAATTGTAGCTCAATGCCAAGATCAAAAATCGCAAATCAAAAATTTCGACAAAGCCTTAAAAGTACTCCGCAGCCGTATTTACGAACGCGAACTACAAAAACATTTAGATGAAATTTCGAGTAAGCGAAAGACTATGGTAAGTACTGGTGATCGATCGGCGAAAATTAGAACCTATAATTTCCCGCAAGGGCGAGTAACCGATCATCGGATCAACTTAACTCTGTACAACTTGGCGGAAGTTATGAACGGCGATTTAAAAAAGGTAAGCGACGAACTACAACTGGTCGAAAATGCCGAAAAAATGAAAGAAGGAAATCTGAACGAAGCAGTATGACACGGGCAGAACTTGTTGAGCAAATACGTTTGAAAAAAAACTTTTTGTGCATTGGTCTGGATCCTGATCTAGATAAAATGCCGGATTCCGTTTTAAGTACGGATGATCCAATCTTCGAATTCAATAAGGCCATCATTGATGCAACGCACGATTTATGTGTTGCCTACAAACCGAATACGGCTTTTTATGAGGCGCAGGGTTTGTCCGGTTTGCAAAGTCTGGTGAAAACGATTGATTACCTCAACGCTCAATATCCGAATCACTTTACCATTGCCGATGCAAAACGGGGCGATATTGGCAATACCAGTCGCATGTACGCAAAAGCGTTTCTTAGCGAATGGGCATTCGATTCAATTACCGTAGCACCCTACATGGGCTCCGATTCCGTTTCTCCCTTCCTAACGGAAGGACCCGGAAAATGGGCCATCGTATTAGCTCTTACTTCAAATCAAGGCGCAAGCGATTTTCAAAAGAAGAGCACGGGTAATCAGTTATTATTCGAAGAAGTGCTGAGCACTTCGAGATCTTGGGGTACCCCTGAAAATATGATGTACGTGGTAGGCGCGACTCAGGCTGAAGCTCTTCGTGAAGTCCGAGCTATAGTGCCCGATCATTTCTTATTAGTACCGGGCGTTGGGGCCCAAGGAGGCTCTTTGGAAGAGGTAGCGGAAAATGGATGTAATGCCGATGTAGGACTCCTAGTGAATAGTTCACGTGGTATTCTTTATGCTGGTAAGGATGCAGATTTTGCCGAAAAAGCGCGAGAAGAAGCAAAAAAGTTGGCCCTGAGCATGGCTAAGTACTGCTGATCCATTATTATTGTCAAAGTCAGAACGGCGAAAACTAGTTCGCCCGAATGGAAGAGTCATTTCTTCATTTTATCTGGAAATACAAAAAGTACAATCGGAACGATTTAAAAACGGTTCAAGCGGAAAGCGTATCCGTTATTGACCCGGGATTTGAGCACACCTCCGCAGGCCCTGATTTTCGGATGGCTCGCGTAATTATTGATGGAACCGAATGGGCCGGGGCCGTTGAAATTCACGTGCGCTCCTCTGATTGGTACCGGCATAAGCACCAAACGGACCCTAATTACGATTCCGTCATTCTGCATGTCGTTTGGACCGACGATCGGCCCGTGAGGGCCAAGGGAGCGCTTATACCAACATTAGAATTAGAAAGTCTGGTACCCAGAATTACGCTCGATCGGTGGAACGAGCTTCGAGCCGATATGCATTGGATACCCTGCGAACCTTTTTTAGCGGAGCTAGAAAATTCTTTTATCTGGTCAAAGCACTGGGAACGTATGGCCATTGAACGACTCGAAACGAATGAGGGCAGTTGGAATATGCGCTTGAATGCCAACCACAATCACTGGGAAGAAACTCTTTTTCAGCTTATAGGTCGATCCTTTGGATTGAAAGAGAATGCCGATCCCATGGAACAGCTTGGCCGGTATACTCCGCTTCGGATTTTAAAAAGGGAACGGGGAAACTTTAACAATGTGTTTGCACTTTATTTGGGCCAGGCCGGATTGTTGCTAAGCGCAAAAAAGAATAAATGGCCCAAGGCTTACAGTGAACAATACGCGACACTCAGAAAAAAATATTGGCTCGAACCATTACCCGAACATCTTTGGAGATTTGGAGGAATTAGACCGCCTAATTTTCCGACGGCGCGACTCAAACAGTGGCTTACTCTTTATTGCCATACGCCGCACTTGCTATCTCATCTGCTCGAGCTAAAGGATTTACGCGATTGGATTGATTTTTCCCGGAAGTCTATTGGCGAGGGCTTTGGAAAAGAGAAGGCCTATTCGCTCGCCGTGAATGCAATCATTCCTTTTTTCTTCTATTACGGGAGGTGGACGGGAGATTTAAACCTTCAAGAAAAGGCACTTAATTGGCTGCACGATTGCCCAAAAGAGAACAATAGAATTACGCGGGCGTTTCGAGAACGTTTTGTGCCTATTCGCAACGGAATGGAGAGTCAGGCCGCAATTCATCAATTTCACCAATACTGTAGGCCTAAAAAATGTGTACTTTGCAGTATTGGCAAAAAAGTTTTAAATCGGACCAAATGATAGAAAAAATAAGATCCTTTTTCGAGAAGAACGGTTTTGAAGTGTCGAGCCGTTTAGGTCAGCGCATTGGTTTAAGCGCTGATTTAGTGCGTTTATTTTTCATTTATACTTCCTTTGTCACCTTTGGTTCTCCGCTCATTATCTACCTAACTTTAGCGTTCATGATGCGTACCAAAGATTATTTAGTTCAACGAAGAGTATCCGTTTTCGACCTTTAGAATTTGAATTCACAATCGTTTTATAATCGTATAAAAATTACGCTGGTTTTTCTTTTCAGCGTAATTGCCGTTGGCGTCTCGGGCTTCATGCTCATTGAAGGCTACACTTTTATTGAAGCCTTCTACATGACCATCATTACAGTTTCTACTGTGGGCTTTAAAGAGGTACGCGCACTTTCGCCCTCCGGGCAGATCTTTACTATCTTCCTTATCATAACCAGTTTTGGTACCTTCGCCTATGCTATTTCTGTACTCAGCCAGAGTTTAATAAACGGCGAAGTACGCAGAGCCTTAATCGACCGACAAGTCTATAGAAAAGTGAATAAATTGAATAATCATGTAATCGTCTGTGGCTACGGCCGAAATGGCCGTCAGGCTGTGCGTAAGCTCCATGCCTATGGAATGGAGTACGTTGTCATTGAACGTGAAGATGAACGGGTTGAGCGTCTAAAAAGAGAAGGTATTCCGTGGGTTCAAGGTGATAGCACCCAAGATGGCGTGTTAGAGCGGGCAGGAGTAGCCAAAGCGAGTGCTTTAATAACCACCTTGCCATCCGACGCAGAAAATCTGTTCGTTGTTCTCTCGGCACGCGAGTTTAACAAAACAATGACCGTAATTGCACGAGCATCAAGTGAAAACAGTGAGCGCAAGTTTAAATCGGCTGGCGCCACCAATGTTATTATGCCCGACAAAGTAGGAGGTGCGCACATGGCGTCTTTAGTGGTCACGCCGGATGTAGTTGAATTTCTCGATCATATTTCAGTTGAAGGTAGTGCTGCAATCAACCTAGAAGAAGTTCGCGTTGACGAAATTCCCGCGAAATTTCAAATGAAATCTTTGATTGAATTGGGTATCCGAAATGTAACAGGATGTAATGTAATCGGATTCAAAACGCCCGAAGGTGAATATGTTATTAATCCGGCTGCGGATACCAAACTGGTTCCGAATTCAAAGCTCTTCGTTCTTGGTGTACCGGAACAAATAAATAAACTCAATAACCTATTTCTACTCGATAAAAACGATTAATCATGACTGAACCAAAGTTTTTAGGCGTCTGTGCTTGGCTTGCCGATAAATTCGATCTCGATGTTTCCGGAGTCCGCCTGGTGTGGATTATTGTAACCCTGCTTGGAATTGGAACACCTGTTTTGATCTACTTTATTTTAGCCTTGATTAAACCGAAAGATTGGTAGAATGAAAATTCTTATAACTGGATCGAACGGCCTTCTTGGCCAGAAACTCATTCATTTAATTGCCTCTGACAAAAATTGCGAGCTCATCGCTACCTCCAGAGGTCCCAATCGCACTAAAATGACTGAGGGATATGTGTACGAGCCATTGGATCTCACAAATTCCGTTGAAGTACACGACCTCATTTTCGGGCACGAACCGGACGTAGTTATAAATACCGCGGCAATGACCAACGTCGATGAATGCGAAGACAATAAAGAGCTCTGCGATGCGCTGAACGTTCAAGCAGTTTCCGACCTCGTTGAAGTCTGTGAACAAGTAGACGCCCACTTGATTCACGTATCTACGGATTTCATTTTTGATGGCTTGGATGGGCTTTATCGAGAAGATGATGAACCGAATCCGGTCAACTATTACGGCGAGTCTAAGTTAAAAGGGGAGGAAATCGTCAAAAAGGCGAAGTGTCCATGGTCTATTCTAAGAACCGTTTTGGTGTACGGAGTGGCAGATGATATGAGTCGTTCCAACATCGTATTATGGGCAAAAGGAGCCCTTGAAAAAGGAAGTCCATTGAAAATTGTCGACGATCAATTCCGCACGCCAACCTTGGCCGAAGATCTGGCAATGGGCTGCTTTTTAACAGCAAAAAAGCAAGCGCGCGGTGTGTTTAATATTTCGGGAGATGATTTCATGTCTATATATGAGCTGGTCGATCGCGTCGCTAAGTTTTACGGGCATCCTACCGAACAGGTAACCCCAGTAAGCTCCACAGGTCTGAACCAAAGAGCTGGGCGCCCACCAAAAACGGGTTTCTTTATCGATAAAGCTCGGTCTGTTTTGGGTTACCAACCCCACTCATTTGAACAGGGATTAGCGTTAGTACAAGAGCAGTTGGCCTAGCTACATTTGCTTACGGCCTATAATTTCTCGATTATTGTCATTCATTAAACGAACTTCATGAAGAATCTACTCACTCTGTTGGCCCTTTCGCTAACGGTTTTTTCTTTTGCCCAAAACCCTTTAAGTATCGAGCGAATTGTTGGCAACAACCCTTCGCCGGAAATCAATAATGCCGAGGCAACCTTAATGGTAACGGGCGGAGTAGAGCCTTATTTTTATTACTGGTCGAACCCAAATACCGATACAAATTCGAGGTTTACGAATGGATTAACAGAGGGTATTACCTATACGGTAACGGTTCGCGATGCTGCAGGAAATGAATTATCTGAAGAAATAAATATTCCGGCCGAAAGTGTTGCTGAAAAGTTTAATGGGGCTTTTACGCCTATTGTGAGCGCTGTCGGAGGGGTTCTTTTGGGCGATCCCTTTGCGGCCTTAGGGCTATATAACCCTCAGATCTATGATGATCAGGGAAAGAAATCGCTCAATCCAAATGGTACCCCTCGCCTAAAATCAATTCCGTTCATCGTAATTTGGTTGGTGTTTGGTGCCGTTTTCTTTACCCTAAAAATGGGTTTTGTGAATATTACTGGGTTCCGCCACTCTATCCGCCTTATTCGTGGACAGTACGATGAACCAAATGCTCCTGGTGAAGTAACTCACTTTCAAGCCTTGGCTACGGCTGTGTCGGCCACAGTCGGTCTCGGAAATATTGCCGGAGTCGCCGTAGCGATTTCGCTCGGGGGCCCAGGCGCCACTTTTTGGATGGTTGTAGCTGGACTTCTCGGTATGTCGAGCAAGTTTGTAGAGTGTACACTCGGGGTTAAATATAGATCGATAAATGAACAGGGTTCGGTTTCGGGGGGTCCTATGCATTATTTGCGCAAGGGCCTAGCGGCCCGAAATATGGGCGGCCTGGGTAAAGTATTAGCCGTTCTCTTCGCACTATTGGCGGTTGGAGCTTCATTCGGAGGTGGGAATATGTTCCAAGCGAATCAAGCCTATGAGCAATTATCTGGCGAGTTCCCGCTGCTTGAAGGAGCGGGGCCATATTTTGGAATCTTACTCGCGATTCTCGTGGGGATTGTAATCGTGGGCGGAATCAAGAGCATTGCTCGTGTGACCGAAAAAGTAGTTCCTTTTATGGCCTTATTATATGTGCTGGCCGCCTTGGTAATTATCATCGTAAATATTAATCATGTCGGAGAAGCTTTTACCGCAATCTTCGAAGGAGCGTTCAATGCGGAAGCTCTTCGAGGTGGGTTTATCGGTGTATTGATTCAAGGATTCCGAAGAGCGGCCTTTTCGAATGAGGCAGGTGTTGGATCGGCAGCGATTGCGCACTCTGCTGCGAAAACGAACCATCCGGTTGCAGAAGGTTTTGTAGCCTTGCTTGAGCCGTTTATCGATACGGTGGTCGTCTGTACTTTAACAGCACTTGTATTGATTTTTACCGATCGCCATTTAGTTACGGATGTAGCCGGAGCTCAATTGACATCAGACGCATTCGGAACAGTCATTTCATGGTTCCCGATGGTATTGGTAATTGCCATCTTCTTATTTGCCTTTAGTACCATGATTTCTTGGTCGTATTACGGGTTGAAGGCTTGGACTTTTTTAGTCGGAGAAAGCCGTCGCTCAGAACTTATTTACAAATTCATTTTCCTTATTTTCATCGTCATTGGTTCGTCAGTGAGTTTAGGAGCGGTCATCGACTTCTCCGACATGATGATTTTAGCCATGGCATTCCCGAACATTCTGGGACTTCTGCTGATGTCGGGAGAAGTGCGTACGGATTTGAAAACGTATCTAAGCAACTTGAAGTCGGGTAAAATCTACTCTCGAAAGGCGTAAATACAATCGCCCTGATTTGATTCCAAGAAATAAGAAATCGTTTTGGTCGCTTTCGAAAAGAGAACGACTCGGACTCCTTTGGCTTTCCTTTATTCTTCTCACGTTAGAAATTGGTGGAAGAGTATATAAATTGTTTGTTGTGCCTACTCGGCACGAATATGTCCTAACCGTTGTTCATGATACTGCCGCGGCTAATGCGCCAAAGGGCGAGCAAAAAAGCGCGCTTAAAAGCAAAAGGGCCTATCGGCCCGATAGGGCCAAAGCTCCTCCTAAGAAAAATAGGACCACAGAAAAGCGCCGTCCTTCGGTAAAGCTGAATGAAACCGATACACTGGCTTGGGAAGCATTACCAGGAATAGGCCCTGTGTACGCCCGAAGAATATTGAAATTTAAAAACCTCCTTGGAGGATACGCGGAAAAAAATCAGCTCGGAGAAGTTTATGGACTGGATACTACCGAAACATGGTACGGCCTCGTTCAAGAGGATAACGCTCCTCTCGATTCACTGCGATTGAATTCAGATACGGTAAGCGTTTTTTGGAAACACCCCTATGTGCATCCGAAATTGGCTTGGGAATGGATTCGGTATCGAGAAAAAATAGGTCCCTTTGAATCTTTAGAAGAAGTAAGAGAAGGATATTTGATGACCGACTCTTTATTCCGTAAAATTGCACCATACTTATCGTTGCAATGACCAAAGATGAAATAAAAGGGTTTATACGCCCTGTGCCTGATTTTCCGAAGCCCGGTATCCTGTTTAGAGATATCACGCCCCTATTGGGCGATGCGAAAGCTCGCGAGGCGGTGCTGGATTTATTAGAAGAAGCTGCGAGCGGACTTAATTTGAATGCCATTGCCGGTGTTGAAAGTCGTGGCTTTCTTTTCGGAATGGCCCTCGCGGACCGATTAGCAATTCCCTTTGTTCCGATTAGAAAGGCGGGCAAGCTTCCGTATGAAAAGATAGAGCACAGTTATGATTTAGAATATGGTTCGGCAACTCTGGAAATTCATACGGACGCTGTAAAAAAAGGTGATCGTGTACTTATTCACGATGATTTATTGGCTACTGGCGGAACGGCCGAAGCGGCGGCTCAACTAATCGAGCGAATAGGGGGGGAGGTAGCCGGCTTCAGTTTTATCATTGCTTTGAACTTTCTTGACGGCCGACGAGTTTTGGAGGCATATAAAAAAGAGATCGTCGCTTTAGTCGAATATTGAAACACTACACAAAAAGATAATGAGCATAGAAGTATCAGAAACAAACAAAATGATCACGGAAACTCTCCGTGATTTTTGTGCGCGCGAAATTCAACCGCATATAATGGAATGGGATGAGTCGCAGCATTTCCCGGTTGACGTGATGAAGAAGTTAGGTGAATTGGGAATGTTAGGAGTACTTGTACCCGAGAAATACAAGGGTGCAGGATTAACCTATCAAGAATACATCACCGTTGTAAGCGAAATAGCGCGTGTAGATCCATCGATTGGATTGAGTGTTGCAGCGCATAATTCTCTTTGTACGGGTCACCTTATGTATTTTGCTAATGAAGATCAAAAGGTTAAATGGTTGCCGAAATTGGCTACGGGCGAGTGGATAGGTGCTTGGGGACTTACGGAAGTAGGAACGGGTAGTGATGCCGGAGGAATGAATACAACGGCCGTACGAGATGGCGACCATTGGATAATTAATGGAAGTAAGAACTTTATCACGCATGGGAAATCAGGTGATATCGCTGTAGTTATCGTGCGTACTGGCGAAAAGGGAGACTCGCACGGAATGACCGCTTTTGCTGTGGAGAAGGGAACTCCAGGATTCAGTGGAGGAAGAAAAGAAGATAAACTCGGAATGCGAGCAAGTGAAACAACCGAGCTTATTTTTGAGAACTGTCGTGTTCCACATGAGAATATGATCGGGGAAGAAGGGGACGGATTTATTCAAGCGATGAAAGTACTGGACGGGGGGCGTATCAGTATTGCCGCCTTGAGTTTAGGGCTGGCGAAAGGAGCGTTTGATCATTCAAAAAAGTATGCTAAAGAGCGCGAACAGTTCGGTAAGCCCATTGCTGATTTTCAAGCAATAGCGTTTAAGCTTGCTGATATGGCCACAGAAATTGAAGCTGCCGAGTTGCTAACATACGAAGCGGGAAGTCAAAAAGACCGCGGAGAGCGAGTAACCTTATCGGGCGCAATTGCCAAATACTACGCCTCGGAAATGTGTGTTCGTGTAGCAAATGATGCTGTTCAGATACACGGAGGATATGGCTTTACCAAAGATTTTCCGGTCGAGAAATTCTATCGCGATTGTAAGCTGTGTACTATTGGAGAAGGAACTAGTGAGATTCAAAAACTGGTTATTTCAAAACAAATTTTAAAGTAATTTGAATAGAATAAAAAAGGCTGTATATTTGCAGCCCAAAATTTAGAAAAAGGAGAACGACCTATGATCATTATTCCGGTTAAAGATGGAGAAAACATCGATCGAGCATTAAAGCGTTTTAAGCGTAAATTCGATCGTACAGGCGCAATGCGCGAATTACGACGTCGTAAGCAATTCACCAAGCCATCGGTGGTTCGTCGTGAAGAAGTATTGAAAGCCAGTTATATCCAAGGACTTCGGGATTCCGAAGAGTCATAAAGAAAGCTCTTGATAAGATATTGATAGCCCGTCCATTTATGGTCGGGCTTTTTTTATATTCCCCAAATGGAAGTTGACCAGTTTTTGGAGTATTTGAAAAATGAACGCCGTTATAGTGTGCATACTCTATCGGCGTATCGTTCTGATATCAATCAGTTCTCCAAGTATTTACTTGACTCATTTGAAATAACGAAACCTCAGGAAGTCCGTCAAGTTATGGTTCGGTCGTGGGTGGTGGAACTAATGGATAATGGGTTGGAAGCGCGAACGGTTCAGCGTAAGATTACCTCAATAAAGAGTTATTTCAAATTTCTTGTTCGAGAGAAAAGGGTTCAGGACAATCCGGTTGTTTTGTTGCAGACTCCGAAGGTCAAAAAAAGGCTTCCGGTGGTAGTCACGCAGGAGAGTATGGAACATTTGTTGGATCGAAGTTATTTTCCTGAGGGGTTTGAAGGTGTGCGCGATCGATTGATTATTCTGCTTTTATATCACACCGGAATGCGGAGGGCCGAGCTTATTGGATTGCAAAACGACCAAGTTGATTTATCTCGAGGTCAATTAAAGGTTCTCGGTAAAAGGAATAAAGAGCGAATGATTCCGATTCAAGAGGAATTAAAGCAGGCGATAAGTGCCTATCGGCAAGAATTTGAAGCGTTATTCGGAAGTGAAATGGGGGGTGAATTACTAAGGTCTAAATCGGGCAAAAAACTATATCCTAAGCTTGTGTATCGGGTGGTCAATCGCTACCTTAGCTATGTTAGCAATTCAGAGAAGAAGAGTCCGCATGTGCTTAGACATAGCTTCGCAACACACTTGTTGAATTCAGGTGCTGATTTAAGTGCAATTAAAGAACTTCTCGGGCATGCTAACTTGTCGGCCACTCAAGTGTATACACACAATTCGGTCGAACAGTTAAAAAAAGTGTACAACCAGTCCCACCCAAGGGGACATTAAATCGAGATGTATGAACGTACGCACTCAATCCGTTAATTTTAATGCAGAACCAGAATTACTCGACTTCGTTGAGCAAAAATTGAATAAGCTTGATCAATTTTACGATCAAATTGTAGATGCAGAAGTCTTTTTAAAAGTGGAGAACGTAAATGATGGCATAAACAAGCTTGCGGAAGTAAGAATCAACATTCCTGGGAATGATCTTATTGTAAAGAAGCAGTGCCGGACATTTGAAGAGGCCATTGACCAAAGTGTGGATGTTTTGAAGCGCCAAATTAACAAGCGTAAAGAGCGCGTTAGAGGAGTTTAAGAAAAGAGTGGAAATTTTTTGTTTCCATTTTGTTTCCATTTCATATCTTTTTATACATTTGCAGTCCCTTATCAAAGCGGGCTGCATTTTTTTGTGATGTAGGTCTGGTTTTAGGGGATGAAAAGCCGATGTAGCTCAGCTGGCTAGAGCAGCTGATTTGTAATCAGCAGGTCGTGGGTTCGAGTCCCTCCATCGGCTCAAGTTCATTGATTATACTGGGGAGATACTCAAGCGGTCAACGAGGACAGACTGTAAATCTGTTGCCAACGGCTTCGTAGGTTCGAATCCTGCTCTCCCCACTATGACTAATCTGAAAAGATTGGTTGCACGCGGGAGTAGCTCAGTTGGTAGAGCGACAGCCTTCCAAGCTGTAGGTCGCGGGTTCGAATCCCGTCTCCCGCTCTAGGTCTTGGCTACATGGCTAAGAATTGCAAGCCGATGTAGCTCAGGGGTAGAGCGTTTCCTTGGTAAGGAAGAGGTCACGGGTTCAATTCCCGTCATTGGCTCGAGAAAGGATTAAAGATTTTAGTTTCGGTGGCTTTGTGCTTAACCGGAACTTTTGAGTACGTAAATTTTAAAAGTTAACTATAAACTAAGACGATCAATCATGGCAAAGGAAAATTTCAATCGTTCCAAACCTCACTTGAATATTGGAACAATTGGTCACGTTGACCATGGTAAAACTACGTTGACTGCTGCAATCACGAAAGTGTTGGCGGATGCCGGTTTTGGTGAAGCACGTGGGTTCGATTCTATCGATAACGCACCAGAAGAGAAAGAGCGTGGTATTACCATTAACACAAGTCACGTTGAGTACGAAACGGCGAATCGCCATTACGCTCACGTTGACTGTCCGGGTCACGCTGACTACGTTAAAAACATGGTAACGGGAGCTGCACAAATGGACGGTGCAATTTTAGTTGTTGCTTCTACAGATGGGCCAATGCCTCAAACACGCGAGCACATTCTATTGGCTCGTCAGGTTGGGGTACCAGCACTTGTTGTTTTCATGAACAAAGTGGATATGGTAGATGACGAAGAGCTTTTGGAGCTTGTTGAAATGGAAGTACGCGAATTGTGTTCTTTTTACGAGTTCGACGGTGACAACCTTCCAGTAGTTCAAGGTTCTGCTCTTGGAGCATTGAACGGTGAGCAAAAATGGGTTGATACTGTATTGGAGCTCATGAACGCTGTAGATGAGCACATTCCATTACCAAAGCGTGATGTTGATAAAGATTTCTTGATGCCGATTGAGGATGTATTCTCAATTACTGGTCGTGGTACGGTTGCAACAGGTCGTATCGAAACGGGAGTAACAAACACAGGAGAC
The DNA here is from genome assembly GCA_965658225.1 of Flavobacteriales bacterium. Lineage (GTDB taxonomy): Bacteria > Bacteroidota > Bacteroidia > Flavobacteriales > ECT2AJA-044 > ECT2AJA-044. The sequence goes on from CBFHRK010000002.1 coordinate 75,383, forward strand.
CCTGTTGAGATTATCGGTATGGGAGATGAGAAATTGACTTCTACCATTACTGGAGTTGAGATGTTCCGTAAGATTTTAGATCGCGGTGAAGCTGGAGATAACGTAGGTCTTTTACTACGTGGTATTGAAAAGAGCGATATCCAACGTGGTATGGTAATTTGCAAGCCAGGTTCTGTAACACCACACACAACTTTCAAAGCTGAGGTTTATATCCTTAAGAAAGAAGAAGGTGGTCGTCACACGCCATTCCACAACCGTTACCGTCCACAGTTCTACTTACGTACGACTGACGTAACTGGAGAAATTAAACTTCCAGAAGGAACTGAAATGGTAATGCCAGGAGATAACTTGACAATCAATGTTGAATTGATTGCTCCAGTTGCAATGAGTGTAGGTCTTCGTTTCGCGATCCGTGAAGGTGGACGTACAGTTGGTGCTGGTCAGGTAACTGAGATTACACACTAAGAATTCCCAAGGAAACCTTAGTTCAAAATTGGTAAAAGGAAAAGCGCTTTTTGTGCTTTTCCTTTGCCTATAAACGGGTGTAGCTCAGTCGGTAGAGCAGTGGTCTCCAAAACCAAAGGTCGTGAGTTCGAATCTTACCACCCGTGCAAAAAAGAAGTAGATGCAAAAGATAAGAATGTATTTCCAAGAGTCGTATGATGAATTGGTGCACAAGGTAAGCTGGCCAACTTGGAGCGAATTGCAAGCGAGTTCTTTACTAGTAGCGGTTGCAAGTGTGATTATTGCCTTATTGGTATATGCGATGGATTATTCCTTCAGCAATTTATTGAGTTTCTATTATAGCATCTTCGGATAAGAGTACGAAAAGCATGAGTGATTTCAAGAAATGGTATGTGGTTCGTGCTATCAGCGGGCAAGAGAAAAAGGTGAAAGGTTACATCGAGCAAGAAGTTGCTCGATTGGGCATGGAAGACCTTATTTCTCAAATTCTCGTTCCTACTGAAAAAGTATTTCAAATACGAAACGGTAAGAAAGTAAGCAAGGAGCGCACTCATTATCCGGGTTATATAATGGTTGAAGTTCATCTGGTTGGTGAAGTAGAGCACGTAATTAAAGGAATCCCAGGAGTTATTGGCTTCCTTGGAGGAAAAGAAGGCGGAGCCGTTCCTCTTCGTGACAACGAAGTGAAGCGCATGCTAGGGCGCATGGATGAATTAGCGGATACAGATGAACAAATCAATATCCCATTCATCATTGGCGAAACAATTAAAGTTATCGATGGTCCATTCAATGGATTCAACGGAACTATAGAAGAGATTAATGAGGAGAAGCGGAAGTTGAAAGTTATGGTTAAGATATTTGGCCGTAAAACTCCGTTGGAACTCAGTTATATGCAAGTTGAAAAAGAATCATAATTATTGAAGTGAAAGTGAGTGAACAACGCTTCCTATGTTCGCTTAACGGAAACTTCGCATTTTAATACAAAGAAAGATGGCTAAAGAAGTAGTTGGATTAATCAAGCTTCAAGTCCGTGGAGGTGCTGCAAATCCTTCTCCGCCCGTAGGTCCTGCCTTGGGTGCGAAAGGTGTGAACATCATGGAATTTTGCAAGCAATTCAACGGTCGTACCCAAGATAAAGCCGGAAAGCTCCTGCCAGTAGCAATTACTGTTTATGCTGACAAGTCTTTTGACTTCGTTATCAAAACACCACCTGCTGCTGCTCAAATTTTGGAAGCAACCAAGTTGAAAAAAGGATCTGGGGAACCGAACCGTGCAAAGGTTGGAAAAATCACTTGGGATCAAATCCGAGCGATTGCAGAAGATAAAATGCAAGATTTGAATGCATTTGAAGTAGAAAGCGCTATGCGCATGGTTGCCGGTACTGCGCGCAGTATGGGCGTTACAGTAACAGGTAAAGCTCCTTTTGAAGCATAATAAATTAGTGACATGGCGAAGTTGACAAAAAAACAAAAAGAGGCACAGTCACTGATCGAGTCGAACAAACTCTATTCATTGACCGAAGCTTCAAATCTGATTAAAAAGATCACCAATACTAAATTTGACGCATCAGTAGATGTGGCTGTTCATTTAGGTGTTGATCCTCGTAAAGCGAACCAAATGGTTCGTGGAGTAGTTACTCTTCCACACGGAACAGGAAAAGATATTAAAGTTCTTGCTTTAGTTACTCCTGATAAAGAAGCTGAAGCGAAAGAGGCTGGAGCAGATTACGTAGGGATGGATGAATACATTGATAAAATCAAAGGTGGTTGGACCGATGTAGACGTTATTATTACCATGCCAGCGGTAATGGGGAAAATCGGACCGTTAGGTCGTGTACTTGGACCTCGCGGTCTGATGCCAAATCCTAAAACGGGAACGGTTACCATGGATGTCGCTAAGGCTGTTACCGATGTAAAATCGGGTAAAATTGACTTCAAAGTAGATCGTTATGGAATCATTCATGCGTCTGTAGCGAAAGCTTCTTTCGAGTCAGGTAAGATCACGGAAAATACCCGTGAACTTCTTCAAACGATTATTAAACTCAAGCCAACGGCGGCTAAGGGGGCATATGTGAAAAGCATTTTCCTAAGCAGTACCATGAGCCCAAGCGTTGCTATCGATCCTAAGTCGATCAGCGGAACAGCGGCTGAATAATTAGATTCATCATGACCAAGTCAGAAAAAAACCAAGTCATTGAGGATTTGACCCAAACGCTGATAGATAACAAAAACATCTATTTAGCTGATATTTCGGGATTGAATGCCGATGCTACGAGTCGCTTACGCCGTCTTTGCCACAGTCGCAAAATCAGCTTGAGCGTAGTAAAAAATACCCTTCTTAAGAAAGCAATGGAGAAATCAGGACTCGATTTCGAGCCTATGTTTGATCTATTGAAGGGTAATACATCGATCATGATTGCTGAAGCGAGTAATGCGCCGGCAAAATTGATCAAAGAGTTCCGTAAAAAGAACGACAAACCCTTGTTGAAAGGAGCATTTGTAGAAGAAGCAATCTACATTGGCGATGATCAACTTGAGGCGTTAACCAGTCTTAAATCTAAGGAAGAACTTATTGGAGACATCATCATGTTGTTGCAGTCACCAATGAAGAATGTGATTTCTGGATTGCAAGGTTCCGGTGGCCAAAAGGTTGCAGGAATCCTTAAAGCACTGGAGGAACGCGCACAATAACCCTGTACGCACTCTTGCTTCCCATATAGAGAACGTTAATTAGAATTTTAATTTTTAGAAAAAATGGCAGATATTAAAGAACTAGGAGATTCACTAGTGAACCTTACAGTAAAAGAAGTAAGCGAATTAGCTGATTACCTTAAAGCAGAGTACGGAATCGAACCAGCAGCAGCAGCTGTTGCCGTAGCCGGACCGGCTGCAGGTGGTGGAGAAGCCGCTGGTGAAGAGCAAACCGAATTTGACGTAATTTTGAAAGCCGCAGGTGGTTCTAAATTAGCAGTTGTAAAACTGGTAAAAGAATTGACTGGTCTCGGTTTGAAAGAAGCGAAAGAAGTTGTTGATAGCGCTCCTTCTCCAGTAAAAGAAGGCATCGCTAAAGACGAAGCAGAATCGTTGAAAGCTCAGCTTGAAGAAGCTGGTGCTGAGGTTGAGCTTAAGTAAGCTCACGAGCTTTACCCTATAAAGGTTTAGGTCTTTTGGAGATGAAAGTGTCTCCATTAGACCTAGACCCTTTTGTGTTTAGTTCCTTACTTTTTTCTCTAATCAAATTTTAAGTCCATTGGCTACTACACGCACTCCCGAAAGAATATCATTCGCAAGTATTAAGAGTCAGCTCGGGTATCCCGACTTTCTCGACATCCAATTGCAGTCGTTCGTCGATTTTTTCCAGTTGGATACCAAATCGGAAGACCGCACAGATGAAGGTCTTTATCGCGTATTCGCGGACAATTTCCCGATTACCGATACAAGAAATCAATTTGTCTTGGAATTTCTCGACTACTTTATCGATCCACCTCGCTACTCCATTGAGGAGTGTATCGAGCGCGGTTTAACTTACAGTGTGCCATTAAAAGCACGCTTGAGGTTGTATTGTACGGATCCAGAGCACGAGGATTTCGAAACAATTGTACAGGATGTATTCTTGGGGCAAATTCCATACATGACTCCACGCGGAACCTTTGTTATCAATGGTGCCGAACGAGTTATTGTATCGCAGCTGCACCGATCACCTGGTGTATTCTTCGGACAGTCGTTCCACGCGAATGGAACAAAATTATACAGCGCTCGAATCATTCCTTTTAAAGGATCTTGGATTGAGTTCGCTACCGATATCAATAGCGTTATGTACGCATACATTGATCGGAAAAAGAAATTGCCGGTTACTACTTTACTCCGTGCCATCGGATATGAACGAGATAAGGATATTCTCGAGATTTTTGACTTGGCGGAAGAGTTTAAAGTATCAAAAAGCGGATTGAAAAAAGTACTTGGTCGCAAATTAGCGGCGAGAGTATTGAAGACGTGGGTAGAAGATTTCGTGGATGAAGATACTGGTGAAGTAGTATCGATTGAACGGAATGAAGTAATTCTTGACCGTGAAACCGTATTAGACAAAGAACACATCGATGAAATTATCGATGCTGATGTGAAGACCATACTTCTTCATAAAGAAGATATAAAGTCGTCTGATTACGCGATCATTCACAACACACTACAAAAGGATCCAACGAACTCTGAAAAAGAGGCCGTTGAACATATTTACCGTCAATTGAGAAATGCCGAGCCGCCCGATGAAGAAACGGCGCGCGGAATTATCGATAAATTGTTCTTCTCGGAGTCGCGCTACAACTTAGGTGAAGTAGGTCGTTACCGATTGAATAAAAAATTGAATATCGACATCGCTAGCGATGTACAGGTATTGACGAAAGACGATATTATTTTAATCATCAAGTATCTGATCGAACTGGTTAACAGTAAGGCGGACGTTGATGATATTGACCACTTGAGTAACCGTCGTGTACGTACGGTTGGTGAGCAGCTGGCGAATCAATTCTCCGTTGGTTTGGCACGTATGGCTCGTACCATTCGTGAGCGAATGAATGTTCGTGACAACGAAGTGTTTACCCCAATTGATCTTATTAACGCGAAGACGTTGTCTTCTGTGATTAATAGTTTCTTTGGAACGAATCAGCTTTCTCAGTTCATGGATCAAACGAACCCACTCGCGGAAATTACGCACAAGCGTCGTTTGTCTGCACTCGGGCCAGGTGGTCTATCAAGAGAACGTGCTGGTTTCGAGGTACGTGACGTTCACTACACGCATTACGGACGTTTGTGTCCGATTGAAACGCCGGAGGGACCTAACATTGGACTTATTTCTTCACTTTGTGTTTTCGCAAAGGTGAACAAAATGGGATTCATTGAAACTCCTTACCGCAAAGTAACTGAAGGTAAAGTAGACCTTAAGGCGGATGCCATTTATTTGAGTGCCGAAGAAGAAGATAAGAAAGTTATTGCTCAAGCAAATGCTCCTATCGACGCCAAAGGGGCTTTTGTAAATAATAGAATTATTGCTCGTGATGAAGGTGATTTCCCGGTACTTGAACCAAGTGAAATTGACTTTATGGACGTAGCTCCTAACCAAATTGCATCGATTTCTGCCTCATTAATTCCTTTCTTGGAACACGATGATGCGAACCGTGCTTTGATGGGATCAAACATGATGCGCCAAGCCGTTCCTTTGATGCGTCCAGAAGCTCCGATTGTGGGTACTGGATTAGAGCAACAGGTTGCGCGCGATAGCCGTGTATTGATTAATGCTGATGGCGATGGTGTTGTGGAGTATGTAGATGCTCAGAAGGTTGTAATTAAATACGACCGCACGGAGGATGAAATTCTTGCGAGCTTTGATCATGAAGACACGACCTACTGGTTGACGAAATTCTTAAAAACGAATCAGGGAACAAGTATTAACTTGAAGCCGATCGTTCGTAAAGGAGATCGCGTTTCTAAAGGAGATGTCCTTTGTGAAGGATATGCAACTCAATTAGGTGAATTGGCATTAGGACGTAACCTCAAGGTTGCTTTCATGCCATGGAAAGGGTATAACTTCGAGGATGCGATTGTGATTAGCGAACGCGTTGTACGTGAAGATATCTTTACCTCGGTTCACATCGATGAGTATACACTTGAAGTAAGAGATACAAAACTAGGTCAAGAAGAGTTAACAGCTGATATTCCAAACGTAAGTGAGGAAGCGACCAAAGATTTGGATGAGAACGGAATTATTCGCGTGGGGGCTGAAATTAAGCCCGGCGATATTCTAATAGGTAAAATCACGCCGAAAGGCGAGAGCGATCCTTCTCCAGAAGAAAAATTACTTCGTGCAATTTTTGGAGACAAGGCCGGGGATGTAAAAGATGCTTCAATGAAAGCACCTCCTTCATTGAACGGAGTTGTTATTGACAAGAAACTCTTTTCACGTGCGATTAAGGACAAGAAAGCGAGAAGCCAGGACAAAGAAGTTCTTCTTCAATTAGACGAGCAGTTTAATGTGGAAATGGCTGAGCTTAAATCCAAATTGCTCGATAAGTTACTCGTTGTTGTGAGCGGAAGAGCTTGCCAAGGAGTAGTGAATGAACTGAATGAAGAAGTAATCAAGAAAGGAACGAAGTTTACCCAAAAACTTCTTACCAGTATTGATGACTTCACGGTTTTGAGTCCAGAGAAATGGACAACGGATGACCACAAGAATGAGTTGGTGCGCAACATGTTGCACAACTACAAAATCAAGGTAAGTGACTTGCGCGGTTTATTCAAACGCAAGAAGTTTACAGTGAGCGTAGGGGACGAGTTACCAGCGGGAATTGTTCGATTGGCTAAAGTTTATATCGCGAAAAAGCGCAAGCTTAAAGTAGGAGATAAGATGGCGGGTCGTCACGGAAACAAGGGTATTGTATCCAGAATTGTACGTGATGAGGATATGCCGTTCTTGGAAGATGGAACACCCGTGGATATTGTATTGAATCCACTTGGGGTACCTTCTCGTATGAACTTGGGTCAGATTTATGAAACTGTTCTTGGATGGGCGGGTGAGCGCCTAGGTTTGAAGTTTAATACGCCTGTATTTGACGGAGCCTCGCTTGACGATATCAACCATTATACAGACAAAGCGGGGATTCCGCGCTTCGGACATGCGTACTTGTACGATGGAGGAACGGGAGAGCGTTTCCACCAACCAGCGACCGTAGGTATGATATACATGCTTAAACTGGGTCACATGGTAGATGACAAAATGCATGCTCGTTCGATTGGACCGTACTCTTTGATTACGCAACAGCCCTTGGGTGGTAAAGCTCAATTTGGGGGTCAGCGTTTCGGAGAGATGGAGGTTTGGGCTCTTGAAGCCTTTGGAGCCTCTAATATCCTTCGGGAGATATTGACAGTTAAGTCCGATGATGTCATCGGTCGTGCCAAAACGTACGAAGCGATTGTGAAAGGAGATTCCTTGCCAGAGCCGGGAATTCCTGAATCATTCAACGTATTGTTGCATGAATTGAAAGGACTTGGACTTAACGTAACACTGGATTAATAAAGCATTCATCCTGCCGCGAGGCAGGGTGAATTGTCTTTTTAACAAAATAAATTCTTGATCATGGCGATGAGAAAAGAGAACAAACCCAACAGTAACTTTTCAACTATTACGATTAGCCTCGCTTCTCCAGAGAAGATTTTGGAAGACTCGTGGGGAGAAGTACTGAAACCTGAAACGATCAATTACCGTACCCACAAACCGGAACGTGATGGTCTTTTCTGCGAGCGTATTTTCGGTCCTGTAAAGGATTACGAATGCCATTGCGGTAAATACAAGCGTATTCGTTACAAGGGAATTATTTGTGACCGTTGTGGTGTAGAAGTAACTGAGAAAAAAGTACGTCGTGAGCGTATGGGGCATATCAATTTGGTTGTTCCAGTTGCTCATATCTGGTATTTTAAATCTCTACCAAACAAAATTGGATACTTATTGGGCCTTCCGACGAAGAAGCTCGATATGATTATTTACTACGAACGCTATGTAGTAATTCAAGCCGGTATTGCTCAAAATGTAGATGGAGAGCCACTTCAGTTAATGGACTTCTTAACCGAAGAAGAGTACCTGGATATCTTAGATACTATTCCGGCCGAAAATCAGTATTTGGATGATTCGGACCCAAATAAGTTTATCGCGAAAATGGGTGCCGATGCCTTGCACGATTTGTTGCGCAACATCGACTTATTAGCCCTTTCTGCTGATTTGCGTCATAAAGCAAACACAGAAACATCGCAACAGCGTAAGAATGAAGCCTTAAAGCGTCTTCAAGTTGTTGAAGCATTCAGAGACGCTAATAACCGCATGGATAACAATCCAGAATGGATGATCATGAAGGTGGTCCCAGTTATCCCTCCAGATCTTCGTCCGTTAGTGCCCCTAGATGGAGGTCGTTTTGCAACTTCTGATTTGAACGACTTATATCGACGTGTAATTATTCGTAACAATCGTTTGAAGCGATTGTTAGAGATTAAAGCACCTGAGGTAATTCTTCGTAATGAGAAGCGTATGTTGCAAGAGGCTGTAGATAGCTTGTTCGACAACACGCGTAAGGCAAGTGCTGTAAAGACGCAAAGCAACCGTGCTTTAAAGTCATTATCTGATAGCCTTAAAGGAAAGCAAGGTCGTTTCCGTCAAAACTTATTGGGTAAGCGTGTTGATTATTCAGCGCGTTCGGTAATTGTTGTTGGACCGGAATTGAAGATGTACGAATGTGGTCTTCCGAAAGGAATGGCGGCTGAGTTATATAAGCCATTTATCATCCGCAAGCTCATCGAGCGGGGAATTGTGAAAACGGTTAAATCGGCTAAGAAAATTATTGATCGTAGAGACCCAGTAGTATGGGATATCTTGGAAAATGTTTTAAAAGGACATCCTGTTCTTTTGAACAGAGCCCCGACGCTTCACCGCTTGGGTATTCAAGCTTTCCAGCCTAAATTGATCGAGGGAAAAGCGATTCAATTACACCCATTGGTATGTACGGCATTTAACGCCGATTTCGATGGTGATCAGATGGCGGTTCACTTGCCATTAGGTAACGAAGCGATTCTTGAGGCGCAAGTTTTGATGCTGGCCTCTCACAATATTTTGAATCCTGCGAACGGTGCGCCAATTACGGTACCGTCTCAGGATATGGTACTTGGATTGTATTACATGACGAAGCTTCGTCATTCGACCAAGACCCGCGTAGTTAAAGGGGAAGGTCTTACTTTCTATTCTCCTGAAGAGGTAAGTATTGCGTATAATGAAGACCGTGTAGAATTGCACGCTCCAATCAAAGTACGTACGCATGATCTTTCTCACGGAGAGTTGAAAGAAATGATAATCGAAACTACTGTAGGTCGCGTTCTCTTTAATGAGGTCGTACCAGCAGCTGTAGGTTATATCAATGAGGTCTTAACTAAGAAAGCGCTTCGTGGAATTATCGCTCGTGTATTGAAACAAACGAGTTTGCCCGAAGCAGCGGCTTTCCTTGACGATATCAAACAACTCGGATATGGAATGGCCTTCCGTGGCGGATTGTCATTCAACTTGGGTGATGTAATTATTCCTGAAGAGAAAGAAGAGATGGTGAAGAGTGCAATCGAACAAATCGAAGGCATCACCGGAAATTACAACATGGGATTAATCACCAATAACGAGCGTTACAATCAAGTTATTGATGTTTGGACAAATACAAATGCCCGTTTGACAGAACGCGTAATGGAGCGTTTAACCACCGATGACCAAGGTTTCAACAGTATCTTTATGATGCTTGATTCAGGAGCTCGTGGTTCAAAAGAGCAAATTCGTCAGTTGTCTGGAATGCGTGGTTTGATGGCTAAGCCTCAAAAATCAGGTAGTTCAGGGGGTGAAATTATTGAGAATCCGATTCTTTCGAACTTTAAAGAAGGATTATCTATTCTTGAGTACTTTATCTCGACACACGGTGCACGTAAAGGTCTGGCCGATACGGCGTTAAAAACGGCCGATGCTGGTTACCTTACTCGTCGTTTGGTGGATGTGGCTCAAGATGTTATCATTTCTGAGGTTGATTGCGGTACACTCCGCGGTCTAAGTACTGCGGCGCTTCGTAAAAACGAGGATATTGTAGAGAGCTTGTACGATAGAATTGTCGGACGTAATTCTTTAAGCGATGTATTCGATCCCAATACGGATGAATTAATTGTTGCCTCTGGAGGTATGATTACCGAAGAAATTGCTGAGGAAATTGACAACGCGGGAATTGAAATGGTTGAAATTCGTTCGCCATTAACCTGTGAGTCGAGCAAAGGAATTTGTTCTAAATGTTATGGACGTAACCTCGCAACAAATAACCTCGTTCAAAATGGAGAGGCTGTTGGTGTAATTGCGGCTCAGTCTATTGGAGAGCCAGGAACACAGTTAACACTTCGTACATTCCACGTTGGGGGTACCGCCTCGAACATTGCCGAAGAATCGACAATGTTGGCGAAATTTGAAGGAACGGTTGAGTTCGATGAGCTCCGAACTGTTGATGGTCAAAAAGACCCAGTAACAGGAGTACCGGAGAAAATCGTAATTGGCCGAACCGGTGAAATGAAAATTGTCGACAGTAAGTCGGGGCATTTGCGCTCAACAAATAATATTCCTTACGGAGCTAAGTTGTTTATCAACGCGGGTGATAAGATTGGCAAAGGCGATCCGATTTGTGAATGGGATCCGTACAATGCCGTAATTATTGCGGAAACAGCAGGTACGATTAAGTTCGAAAATGTAATCGAAGGTATTACATACCGTGTTGAAATTGATGAGCAAACCGGTTTCCAAGAAAAGGTGATCTCTGAAATGAGGGATAAGAAAAAGATCCCAACGGTTCAGATTGTTACTAAGAAAGGTGAGGTGATTAAAGCGTACAACCTACCGGTTGGAGCCCACATCATGATCAACGATGGTGATAAGATAGAAGCTGGAGCAGTACTAGTGAAAATTCCACGAAGCAGTGCAAAAGCAGGAGATATTACTGGAGGTCTTCCACGTGTAACGGAATTGTTCGAAGCGCGTAACCCTTCAAACCCTGCCGTAGTTTCTGAAATTGACGGTATCGTTTCGTACGGTAAAATCAAGCGTGGTAACCGAGAAGTAATTGTTGAAAGCAAATCAGGTCAGGTTAAGAAATACTTGGTTAATCTTTCGAAACAAATTCTCGTTCAAGAAAACGACTACGTGCGTGCTGGAATGCCATTATCTGACGGAGCCACAACTCCAACCGATATTCTGAGCATTAAAGGAACTACCGCGGTTCAAGAGTATATTGTAAATGAAATCCAAGAGGTTTACCGACTTCAAGGGGTGAAAATTAACGATAAGCACTTTGAAGTAATCGTTCGCCAAATGATGCGTAAAGTGCAAATTGTTGACTCTGGAGACACCAAGTTCCTAGAGCACCAATTGATTCACAAGTACGACTTCATGGAAGAAAACGATTGGATTTTCAATAAACTTGTGGTAACAGATCAAGGAGAAAGTGAAAAACTACTCAATGGTCAAATCATTACTCCAAGAGAGTTGAGAGACGAGAATTCTTTCTTGAAGCGTAACGATAAAGCAGTTGTAGAAACTCGCGAAGCTTTGCCAGCAGTGGCTCGACCAATGTTGCAAGGTATCACAAGAGCGTCTCTTCAAACGAAATCATTTATTTCAGCGGCGTCCTTCCAGGAAACCACGAAGATTTTGAACGAAGCTGCAGTGAGCGGAAAAGTCGATTACCTAGAAGGCTTGAAAGAGAATGTTATTGTAGGACATAAGATTCCGGCTGGAACGGGATTACGCGAATATGATGACTTGATCGTTGGAAGCAAGGAAGACTTGGAGGAAATGTTAGCTAAAGTTGAAGCGGCGAAAGCTGCGGCGGAAACAGTAGAAGAGGAAGCTTAATATGTCAGATCAGAATCAAGAGCAAGGCAACCAAATTAATATTGAGTTGCCCGAAGAAATCGCCGAAGGAGTGTATAGCAACTTGGCAATTATCAACCATTCTCCAGCCGAGTTTGTCGTTGATTTTGTGAAGATGATGCCGGGCGTTCCCAAAGCGAAAGTAAAGTCGCGAATTGTATTGACGCCACAGCACGCAAAGAGATTAATGCGCGCTTTGGCCGATAACGTTCAAAAATATGAACAACAATTCGGCGAGATTCAAGAAGACAATCGCGGTAACCTGCCATTGAATTTTGGTGGGCCAACAGCGCAAGCGTAAGCTTCACGAATATAATTTGAAAAGCCGCTCTATTTTAGAGCGGCTTTTTTTTCGCCGTATTAAATGGTCTGGTTTTGTTTATTTGAATGGAAATAGTCCTTTATAAACCAGCAAAGTATTCTGCTGATTTCAGCAATCGGCTTCCGTACCAGCTAAAAAGTTCTCCGTTGACCAGCTGAATTTCTGCCTTCGGCAGGATGGCCTTTATCTCCAGAATGTCCTTTTCCTGAAATGGATAGGGCTCTGAGCTGAGAAATACGCGATCAACACCTAATTCTCGTACTTCCTTCCAATCGACTTCGGGGTACCTCGCTTTGTCCCTGAAAACATTATGAAAACCTGCTTCTTCCAGCAGGGCGCTGATAAAGGTATCTCCGCCTACTGTCATATATGGATTCTTCCATATCAGATATAATACGCGTCGCCTTGATTTATTCATGTGGTTCTTCCGAAGTTGTTCAAAAGACTCGGAAATCGAAGAAGTAATGGAAATAGATTCTTCCTTCCGGCCGAGAAGGCCGCCCAATTCAAGCATCATGGAAAAGGCACTCTCTAAATCCCGCACATCGCTAATCCAAACCGGGAATTCTTCCGCCAACTGTTTTATTAATACCTCTTCATTTTCTTCTTTGTTGGCAATGATTAAATCAGGAGCAAGGGCTCGAATACGATCGACTTTGAAATCTTTGGTTCCACCAACGCGTGTTTTCCTGAACCGCCAGTCGTCCGGATGGACGCAAAAACGCGTGAGTCCGACCACTTCATTATCAAGGCCTAAATCGGCTAAAAATTCGGTCTGGGAGGGGACCAGCGAAACAATCCGCTTAGGATTGTCGGGAGCAGATACGGAACGACCTAATTGATCAGTCCACACAGGCATTACATGAACCCTTGTTCCTTCATCCAGTCGTCGTTGTACACCTTGCCAACATAGCGCGATCCATGATCGTGAAACAAAACAACAATCACTGAATTTTCGTCGAATTGATCTTTCATTTGAACTACAGCTTGCATCGCTGATCCACAAGAATAACCTAAAAACAATCCTTCGGTTTGAGCTAAATCACGACACATCAAGGCGCCTTCCTTGTCTCCCACTTTTTCAAAGTGATCGATTAAGCTGAAATCGACGTTTTTAGGAAGAATGTCTTCTCCAATTCCTTCGGTGATGTATGAATAGATTTCGTTTTCGTCAAATTCACCTGTTTCGTGGTATTTCTTAAATACAGATCCGTACGAGTCAACACCCAAACTTTTTACCTCTGGATTTTGCTCTTTTAAATACCGAGTCGTTCCGGAAATGGTTCCTCCGGTACCCACACCTACTACAAAATGCGTGATTTTGCCTTCGGTTTGCTCCCAGATTTCAGGACCTGTGCTTTCATAGTGCGCAGCTCGGTTGCTCAAGTTATCGTACTGGTACGGATAAAAGCTATTCGGAATTTCTTTATTCAAACGATCTGCAACGCTGTAATACGATTCCGGATCATCAGGAGCAACATTGGTTGGGCAAACATATACTTCTGCTCCTAGAGCCTTCAAAATATCCATTTTCTCCTTACTCTGCTTGTCACTCATGGTGCAAATAAGCTTGTACCCTTTAATAACGGCGGCGAGCGCTAAACCCATTCCCGTGTTTCCGGAGGTACACTCAATAATAGTACCGCCCGGTTTAATTTTTCCTTCACGCTCGGCATCTTCAATCATTTTCAAGGCCATCCGGTCTTTCACCGAGTGCCCTGGATTAAAGTATTCAACCTTTGCAAGTAAGGTTCCTGGAATACCGAACTTTTTGGCGATACGATCCATACGCACCATAGGCGTATTTCCGATGGTGTCTAATATGCTATTGTGAATCATGAAGGAGTTTTTTTGCAATAATTGGCCGCAAAGGTACCAATTCGCTAGTCAAATCGAAGCGCCTTAGCGGGCGGAATTTTAGTCACGAGGAAAGAAGGAATAATAAGCACCAACAAACACAGCAACGCAGTACCTATATTGATTCCGGCCCACTGCCAAAAGTGAATGAGAACGGGCGCCTCGCGCACGTAATAAGTGCTTTCATCGAGCTTTATAATTCCAAATTGACTTTGAAGAAATAGAAGTCCGCCCCCGACAATGTTCCCCCAAAAAAGCCCCCATCCAACTAAGTAGAGCGCATCGAACAGAAATACTTTTCGGATCGACCAGTTTCTGGCTCCAAGGGCCTTAAGAGTACCTACAAAAGGAGTTCTTTCAAGAATTAAAATAAGTAAAGCCGTCGACATGTTAATGGCTGCCACCGCGACCATGATGGCCAAAACGATGTATATATTCAAGTCGAACAATTGCAGCCATTCGAAAATCTGCGGACTTTTTTGCCGGGCCGTTCGGGCGATTAAATTATAATCGATGAGCGAATTAATTTCCGCTCCTTTCAAGTCGATCTTTTCGAATTGATTTAACAGAACTTCGTAACCGCCTACCTGATGGGGTTCCCAGTCATTAAGCCTTTGAATATCAGATAAACGGCCCATTACGTACAGTTGGTCGTATTCTTCTAAATCGGTTTTGTAAATGCCCACAATGGAATAGGGTAGTCGTCTTGGGCTTTTTGGGGGCGGCTGTACAAAATAAAGAAGCACTTTATCTCCAAGGGCTAAGTTTAGCCGCTTAGCAAAATGGTCGCTAACCAATAATTCTCTTTTGCCGGTGTCTGAAAGCTCAGGAAAAGATCCTGCCGTTAGGTAGGTATCCATATTATTCCACTCAAAGCCCTCGTCAAATCCCTTTAATACAATTCCTTCGAAATCGGTCTCCGTTTTCATGACGCCCGCCTTGGTGGCAAAGCTTTGCACGTCGACCACACCTTCAAGGGTCTTTACTTCGTTTACCCAAAGGGCGTCTCCATCAATCGGTATGGGCTCGAAACTCGAGTTCTGGTCGAAATTGGTAATTTGGATGTGCCCGGTGAAACTGATTACTTTGTCGCGTATTTTCGTTTTTAGTCCCGTTCCCGTAGCCACTGCAATGAGCATTACTGTGAAACTTAATGCCACAGCAATGGTAGCAATCCGGATGATCGGGCCACTAATACTTTTATCTTCGGCTTTGCTATTAGATAGCCGATGTGCAACAAACCATTCAAAACGCATAAGCATGCTGGATTTACTCCGCGTTAAAGGTATGAAATTGACATTCCTCCTCGGGTTTTTATCGTTTATGGCCTTCGGCCAGACCGTTCAAGTTGGGGCCGAGCAAGTTAATCGCTACTTACCCCTTTTATACAAGCAAAAGGTGGCTGTTGTAGCCAACCCTACTTCCGTTATTGGAAGTACACATTTAGTCGATTCCCTATTGGGAATGAACGTTGATGTAGTCAAAGTATTTGCACTCGAACACGGATTTCGTGGAACGGCCGATGCAGGTGAAAAAGTATTGGATGATCGGGACCAGAAAACCGGACTGCCCATTGTGAGTCTATACGGATCGCACCGAAAACCAACCGCCGAAGATTTGTCTAATGTTGACATCGTACTTTTCGACGTTCAAGATGTTGGTGCACGCTTTTACACCTACATTTCATCAATGACCTATATTATGGAAGCCTGTGCCGATAATGACGTCACGATGATTGTTCTCGATCGCCCTAATCCGAACGGTCATTATTTTGATGGACCTATGAATCACCTCGAGAAGCCTTCCTTTATTGGCTTGCACAGCATTCCAGTAGTTCACGGCTTAACAATTGGAGAATACGCACAAATGGTCGTAGGAGAAGGGTGGATGCAAACCGATAAGTCCCTTGATTTAACTGTTGTTCCGTGTGGTAATTACGATCACAATACGCGTTATTCACTGCCGGTGAACCCTTCACCTAACCTGCGATCCATGGAGGCTATTTACCTTTATCCTTCTCTTTGTTTTTTTGAAGGAACGAATGTTAGTATTGGCCGCGGAACCGATATGCCCTTCGAAGTAGTCGGAGCACCTTGGATGACCCAAGGGAGTACAACGTTTACACCGAAAAGCAGCTTCGGAGCAGCATCACCCCGATTTCAAGATATTGAATGCAAAGGTTATAACGTTGCTCAGTTTGGTGCTGAATTCTTGAGCGACCGAGATGAAATCAATCTTTTTTGGCTTCTCGAGGCCTATAGTCAATGTCCCGAGAAAGATTCTTTTTTTGAGCGACCCGACTTCTTTGATCTTCTTGCGGGCGGACCTCAATTGCGGGAGCAAATTCTTGCCGACAAGTCTGAAGATGAAATCCGTGCAAGTTGGCGGGCTGAGCTCCAAGCATTTGGCGTCATTCGGGCGAAATACTTACTCTATCCGGATTTTGAATAGAAACTATTCTTCGATTTTTTGGTTATTAAAGTTCAATTCTATAATCACCGGAAATGAGCATATACGATTTCGAAACAAAGTTTTCTTCAGGAGAATCCCTACCTCTAGAAAAGTATAAAGGGAAACATCTTCTCATCGTGAACACTGCTACTCAATGCGGTTTAACGCCTCAATTTGTAGGTCTTGAATCTTTATATGAGAAGTATAAAGATCACGGATTCGAAATCGTAGGTTTTCCTTGTAATCAATTCGCGAGTCAGGAGCCTCTGGATAATGAAGTAATGGCTGAAACTTGCAGCTTGAATTACGGAGTATCTTTTCCACTCACTCAAAAAGTAAAGGTAAATGGATCCGATGCAGATCCGATTTTCAAATACCTCAAAAAGGCATTACCGGGTACTTTAGGGAATGCGGTAAAATGGAACTTTACGAAGTTTTTAATCGGGCCGCAAGGCCAACCTCTAAAAAGATATGCCCCAACCACAGAGCCGAGTGCTATTGAAAAAGATATTGCTGAGCTAATTACTGATTAAAGCGGTAGGCAAGGGGAATCATTACCCAACGAGTACTCGTTTTGAAAAAAGCTGATCTTGTTTTCTCGACTTCGCGATCCGTATTTATAAACTGCATCCCGTAAACCGCCTGGCCTTCCGATAAATACGGCGCCATATTCTTATATTCTTCCGGAAAGGCACCGGCGTCCCCTTCGAGTAGTTGTTCCTTTGAAATTTTAATGATCGCCGTTCTTCCGCCCGAGGTTAAGGCTTTCATTGCATCTTCAGGAACTTGGTCAATAGTCTCGTATTTACCGCTTGAGTATTCAAATAGTTGAGCACCCGCCTCGGCCGTCATCATAATCTCGAGACATTCTTCCTCGGTCGGAGCTAAAGTTCTTAAATACATATTTCCTTCATCGGCTTGAAGCTTCTGAATAATGGCCATTAAATCGGCATTGGTGGTTTGAGAAATAGCGCTGAGAGAAATCAAAGCGAACAGAATGGAAGTGAATTTTTTCATGAAGTTTTCAATTGATTTTTAAAGGTAGTTAATTCATCGAATTAAATAGAATTGGCCACGGAGTTCGTGCGTGTTTTGCGCGTCGATATAGCGGTACCAAATTCGATATTCATACGCGTCGCTCTTCGCTAATTCACCCTTATACGTGCCCTTCCACGAGTCGTAAAAATTAGTCGTTTCATACATTTTCTCGCCCCATCGATTATAAATGATCAGTCGATACTCTTCAATCTGAGAGCCTTCAGGTCTCCAGCCGTCGTTTAAATTATCTTCATTGGGAGTAAATGCGTTGGGCACCCATAAACCAGGATCCAGCTCAATACACAAACTCTCTTGATGTATGTCTAAACAGCCTCCTTCATTCTCTAAATACAAGGTTACTGTATAAATACCTGAATCGGAATAGGTATGCTGCGGATAATCGCCCAAAGAATAGGCTTGATCACCAGTGCCATCGCCCCAATTCCAATAACCTAAGTTCCCGCCGATGCTGAAATCGATTAAATTCACATTGGCTTCACTAACATATAAACAGTCAAAATTAGGGTTGATGCTAAAATTAGCATTCAACTGAGAATACGACGGGAGGTTGATCGTGTCAATAACCGAACACCCTGTATTTGGGTCCGTACTTTCGACGTAATAGGTTCCTCGACCCGTTTCTAGGAGTCCGCCCGTTTGAACCGGATTAGTGAGCCAAGTGAACTGATAATTCGTAGCATTAGCACTTTGGATACTCACCCAACCCGTGCTGTCGTAACAAACCGTGTCGCTTCTTGAAAGGGTAACCTGAATTTCGGGGTAAACTTCCACAAAAACAGGAATGATGACCGGATCAGAGCAATTATCGGTTACTGTAACAAAGTACGTTTGCGAGGCCAACGGATTCAGCGTTTGCGTCGGACCTGTACCTAAACTATCACTCCATAGGTATTGAATATTGATGCTTTCTCCACCCGATGAAGAAACATCAACGATAACGGAATCGCCGTAGCAAATGGACGTGCTGTCGATGCTTGAACTCGCTTGCAGCGTGTCGCGAACGAATACGAGTACAGAATCTTGAACCAAGCAGGTTCCGTTTATTACTTCATATCGAAGAAGGTGAACGCCGCTTCCGGCTAAAGAAGGGTTCCAATCATTTCCGACTACTCCTCCACCCGTTAGGGTGCCGCCTATCGGCGTGATGTTTAAGTCGATCACCGTATCAATAAAGCAATAAGCACTGTCTATAAAACTCATGTCAATTACGGGCAAGGCATCTACTGTAATAACCATACTGTCGTTACATGCCTGAAACAGGTCGTAATACAACGTGTAGGTTCCTGGACCTGCGCCTGCCGGATCAAAGACACCTGTTGAATCCACTACAATTCCGGGACCGCTCCAAACACCACCCTGAACGGATTCAGTCAAATCAATTAATCCATCGCCCTCGCACACCGTAGTGTCGTTCACAATGGGCACTTCGAATACCTCGATGATGAGCGAATCTTGGCAGCCATTGGCATCATACGTTAGAACGTGTGCTCCCGGACCCGCAACAGTAGGGTCAAAAGTGCCCGGGAAGTTGGGGTCAATTACTCCCGGTCCAGACCAGTTTCCGTTCCACGGAGATCGACCTACACTATTATTATTTAAATCGACGTTTCCATCAGTAATACAACGTCGAATTATGGAACTGTCTACACGCGTCACTCGCCCCAGAATTCGTAGGGTGTCGACGCATCCATTCAAATGATAATAGACGTCATTATTATAGTTATTTCCAGCGTTTTGATCTGGAAAATAAGATCCGCTAATAGAGTCGATGACTCCATTCCCCGACCAATAACCACCGGTCGGATTTGGCGTCGGGAGCGTAAGTGTATCGCCTTGCGGACAGGCTAAAATAGAACCGGTCCCAATATCAATGGGTTTCACATAAATATCTTCAGTACCGGCGCAACCGTTAATAGAATAGGTTAGTATGTGTAAACCACCGCCGGCAGCGTCTGGGTCAAAATAGCCTAACTGGCCATCTACAATTCCCGGTCCCGACCAATTTCCTCCGGGTGGTGTGAAACTCAATTGTACAATAGGTTCGCTTTCGCACACGGAATCGATAGGCGTTATAGCGATGCTATCGACATAAACGGTTAGCGAATCCGTACAGCCGTTAGCTGTGTAAAATACCATAAATGAGTCTACAGATGCAGGGGTAGCGAATACGCCTCCTGGCGTGATGTTAGGCCCCGACCACGTGCCGCCAGGAATATTCATTTGGTTCAGAAGAATAGGCCCAGAACCAGGACAACTGGCGGTATCTGGTCCGGCATCCAGCTCGTACACAACCACTTCGAGGCTGTCAATACAGCCCTGAAAATCATATAAAATGGTTAAGGTAGCCGGACCAGTGATGGCCGGATCAAATTGACCCGACGGAGAAATAATACCAGGCCCAGTGTAGATCCCGCCGCTAGGCGAGGCTCCTGTTAATTGAAATACTCCATAACTATCACAAACGGAGGTGTCGGGCCCTGCATCTGGCGCTTGAATGGCGTAAATAAAGAGTGTGTCTGTACTAATCAATCCTTGACCGTCGGTTACCGATACTATTATGGTGGAGTCGACGGAAGTACAAATTTGATGTGGTCCGCCCGTTGCCGGCCATCCATTATTCCAGGTGTAGGTGTAGTTGCAGTCACTACCATTAACAACGGCCACGATGTCGGCACAACCGCCACCGCAGAGCGAATCGGAAGTGGCTTGTAATTGAACATCGAGCGGGCAATCAAATACATCAAAAGCTTGCGAAAGCGTAAAGTTGTGGATAGAATCGCAGGCATCGGCCAGATTGAGGTTGAAGTCAAGGTTAAAGCTGGCACATTCCGTAATGATATTGTCGAGGGTGAGAATGACCGAAGTCGCTGAATCGTTTGTACACGGATTCGGAGTAACATTAACAATGTTGTATCCGGGCGTTCCAGTTAGGTCGAAAGCACCTACATTGAGCGAGTCACAGTCTATGGGGCCGTCAAAATCAAGGGTGACTTGATTTGAGTTACAGGTTCCAACAGCACTCAGTATATTGGGCGGAATGGGCGGGGGCACATCACTGAAGAATTGAGCGCTCCAACCATCGCACGCAACGCTCACGTCTGAAATGAAATTAATGGTTAAACAGCCCGAAGTAGCCACAATTGGGGGTGGAGCGTTTGCTCCTGACCACGGGCCGAATAGAAGTGGACTTAAGGTATCTGGGCCGTCGTAAAATCGGATATAGTCCAATGAGTCCTCTGTGCAAAACTGACTAAATACCATAGTGATTTGCGTTGCTTGGGGAACACAAATAGTGAAGGTCAGATTCTCGTTATGATCATAATTGCCGGCGGGCATCCCGAGATCCGAATCGAAGAAATTACCGTAGCAATTGTTGATCGTTTGGTTCGACATATAGAAGTCGCCCTGTGCTGCAACGGAAAACCCCATCAGGCACAAAATCCCGATCCATAATGTAGTCCATTGATTCATCTAATTAGGGTTCTACAATGGTTATGACCGGGGTTTGAACGGTATTGCTCCAATGACCTGCGCGATCCCGAATGCGTAGGGTGAAGGTGGTCGTTTCTTGGGTGCCGTTCCCGATGATAAAGGTTCCGTTGAGAACAATTTCGAGTTCTCCGCGAATACTTAAATTTTCGCCTAGTGGAGCAAGGGCCGGAACATAATACCAATCTGGTTCTACCAAACGGGCATCCCAAACTTCTAAGGAGAGACTATCTGCTTCCGCGTAACCCAGATCGCCATCCCCATCTTCGTATTTTAGAAAAACGCTTGCGTTACCGTCAAATTCTTGAATTTCTAATGGAGCAACGGCGCGAATTTCAATCTTCGGTACGTCGGATATTCCGTTGTCTACTTCTTTCGTACATCCGGCCGTTAGGACGAAGGCGAAAAGGATCCATAAAAAGGGAGACTGCTTCATTAGGGAATAACTAAAAAGGCAAAATATTCTTTGATGTATTGAAAACTCCCTTGATTTGGAATTTCTGTGGGGTCGTTGCTATTGTCTTGTACGGTTGCGCGGAAATAAGAAAAGGTTCCAATACCATTCGTGTAGGCACTTGGGTCGATGGTGATTTGGTGCCAATATGAAACCGGATCGCCAAAATATCCGGCGGCAGTAATCGAGGAACCACTGATGGTAAGCGATTCTTCAGATGAAGTACTGAAATCGTTGATGTTGGAGCTGAACTTGATTTTATTGTAGCCGAGTTGGTTGGTAGCTTGTTGATCGTCCTCAAAGGCAATCCATATCTCTAAACTCTGCGTTGATGAGGGTACTTCAATAGGTCCGTTTCCGGCGCCGCGCAAAAGAGGTGTGGTATTGCCGTCGGCAAAAGCGACGACGCCCAGCATTTGTGGTTCTCGATCGCCCTGCACGGGCGGATTCCCAAATTGGTCGCGAGCGCCATTATTGATCCAGTCGCGGATATACCCTTCATAGGTATTTTCCATGGTCGGCCAATCGGATCCGGGATCAATACTCAAAGGCATTATTCCGCTTTGTCCGTCGATATCCACATTTAGGCGATTCATTAATACCGAACCGCTAACACTTCCGGGAAGTACGCGAAATTCATATGAATTGGCTGGATCATTTTTAATCACAGGCTGGTACACCAAGGTGTTATAGGAACTCTCAACCGTTCTAAAATCCGGTTCGAAGGTACCGTCGTGGCAGCCGCTATTTGCGCAAGTTGGGCGAAAAATTTTGTAGTGAATCCCGGCAAAACTTCGAGGATCGAGCGTATCGGTATTGAACGTATCTACCGGTTCTTGTAAATCCGGATTATTAAATGGGTTGTCCTTATTTTCATCTTGGCAACCCATGATGAAGGCCATAAACAGCAATGTGAATATGAGGAGTGATTTTCTCATATGCGATCAAATAAACTCATGGCTCCTCCAGACATGAGTCCTGCCGAAAGGATATCGTTCTTGATGCCGAAGATTTCACCGATCGTAAGAACGTTGTCCATGGTGGTTCCGATGGGATTGCTTTCGGATCCAACCGTTAGGTTGGGCATAACTCCTGGGCCCACCATTTGAGTAAACACTCTAAGGCTATTGGCATCGCTGTGATCGTAGGCAAACCAGTCGTTTTCGTCGAGAATCGGATTTGGATTTAAGTTACGACCGTGTTCTGGAGTCACCATCAAAACGGTGTCATTGGCCATGTCGGGAATCTGTGTTTGAATATAATTCCAAAGGAAACCAACTCCGTGATCGGCCCGGTGCAGGTTGCGCAGGTAACCGGTAAAATTGGAATGGCAGCCGTCTACATTGCTTAAATTGATCACTGTGACTTTGGGCTTGAAACGTTGCATTACTTCGC
>CBFHRK010000003.1:0-3704 GCA_965658225.1 Flavobacteriales bacterium
TCAAAAAAGCGCTAAAAGGAGAATTGGATTTGATGACACCTGCCATGGAAGTCGCCAATGAATTGATGTCGATTCCGAGTTTTGATAATCCTGATTACAGCGATTTACTTGCCGCGGAGATTGAAGTATTGGCAAAGCTCAAGAAATCAATTCTCATGGTTGCTGGAAAGGCCGTTGAAACCCTAGGAACGGAAATCGAAAATGAGCAGCAAATTATGATGAACATCGCGGATATGATTATCGAGACTTATGCTGTTGAGAGCTCCATATTGCGAACATTAAAACTGGCCGCGAAGGAGGGAGAAGACAAAGTCCAGGGTCAGGCCGCAATGACGCAACTGTATACCTACCACGCCATCGAAAAAGTGGCAAGCGCCGGTCGTGAAGCCATTGGCAGCTTTGCCGAAGGAGACGACCGTCAATTGTTAATGATGGGACTAAAGAGGTTCACAAAGCCAATGAATATAAATATTCGAGATACGCGCAGAAAAATTGCGGATATACTCATTGACGAGAACAAATACTGCTTTTCTATATAAGTGAAGTCATTTGTTTTGGTTCTGCGAAAGTCCCGGTGTAGTGTCCGGGACTTTCTTTTTTTGACCATTTTCCAGCGCTTTTTTTCCTTATCAATCTGCACCGCATTAGTGTGTATCTTCGCCAGATGAATGTGATTCGATTTAGTTTGAAGAACGGAATTCGTGTGGTTCATTTACCTATGAACCGACCCGTGGCGCATTGCGGCATTTTCATCAATGCCGGCAGCCGAGATGAATGGGACCGTGAACAAGGAATGGCTCATTTTATTGAGCATATGATGTTCAAAGGGACCCAGAAAAGAAAGGCCTATCATATTCTTAGTAGGATGGAAGATGTGGGGGGTGAGTTAAATGCCTTTACGGGTAAGGAAGATACTACGCTGCACGCTTCATTTTTATCGGAATACTTCCCGCGCGCTATTGAATTGTTGAGCGATATTTTATTGAACCCGGTTTTTCCCGAAAAAGAAATTCAGAAAGAGAAAGCCGTCGTAATTGATGAGATACAGAGTTACAAAGATGCTCCGGGAGAGCTCATTTTCGACGACTTTGAGGAACTTTTATTCCCCGATGATGCCATAGGTCGGAATATATTGGGAACGCCAAAAAAAGTAAGAGCGTTTAAAGGGCCCATGTTGCACGAATTTCGCCAAAGGCGTTATGCCGCATCGGAAATCGTATTTGCGAGTGTCGGTAACATCTCGGAAGCGAAGCTCAGGAAGCATTTAGAGCAGCATTTGGGTGAAAGGGAACTTCCGGCCGCTAGGCCGAAAATGAGGCCCAGTTTAACGGCCTATCGGCCCGATAGTAAACTCGTTAAAAAGAAAACTTTTCAAAGTCATTGCGTTATTGGAAACCGCTGCTACAACGCCTTTGATGAACGGCTTACAGCCATGGCGCTCTTGAACAATTTATTGGGCGGACCTGGAATGAATTCACGGCTCAACCTGAATATTCGCGAGCGATATGGCTTTACCTATCACATCGAAAGCTATTACCAGGCTTATTCCGATTCAGGCGTATTTGGGATTTATTTGGGAACGGATAAAGGTCAAATGACCCGATCGATTGAATTGGTTGAAAAGGAGCTAAAAGGCTTGTCCGAAAAGCCATTGGGAATCTTGCAATTGAGCAAGGCGAAAAAACAATTATTGGGGCAGTTGGCCATCGCGACCGAAAACAATGGAAGCCTCATGTTGGCATTGGGCAAAAGCGTTCTTCAACGCGATGAAGTAGAAAGTTTGGACGAGTTAACTCAGAAAGTAGAACACGTGAGTGCTGCCGACGTGCTCGAAATTGCCCGCGACGTATTCGATCGAAACCAGTTAAGTACCCTAATTTATAAAGCAAAGTAATATGGATTTTCTAGACCCAGAGATTGAGGCCTATGCCGAAAAACACACCAGTCAGGAGAGCGAATTACTGTATAAAGTAAATCGGGAAACCCACATGAAGGTTTTGAATCCGCGCATGTTGAGTGGTCATCTGCAAGGACAAATGCTGCGTATGATTTCCATGATGATTCAACCTCAGTACATCTTAGAGGTGGGCACGTATACGGGTTATAGCGCCTTGTGTATGCTCGACGGCCTTCGGCCCGATGGTGAATTGCACACCATTGATGTTGACGAAGAATTGGCCGATCGCAGCCAGGCCTATTTTGATGAAGCCTCTAATGGAGGTCGAATTAAGGCCCACTTGGGAGAGGCAAAAGAACTTTTGAAAGAATTGAAAAGACCGTGGGACCTTGTTTTCCTGGATGCGGATAAGGCCAATTATTCGAATTATTATGATTTGGTATTCGATCAGGTTCGGCCGGGTGGATACATTATGGCCGACAACGTTTTGTGGAGTGGAAAAGTGATTCAAGAGTTGAATCCTGATGATGCCGATACAATAGGCTTAATTGAATTCAACCAAAAAATTCAAAACGACGAGCGCGTTGAGAATATCCTTTTACCGCTTCGGGATGGTTTGATGATTGCAAGGAAATCGAAATAATGTCATTCGAGAATCTGGGACTTTATTGTTTAAATTTGGCGTTTATAATTTTTAATTCGACGACTATCAAAAGATTATTTTTCATTTTTCTTCTTACTTCGATTGGAATTATTTCAAAAGCTCAAAATGACACTTTAGTGTTCTTAGATTTTAGCGTTGTAGACAGCATCCCGTTAATTGTTGGAGAACCCACTGGTCTAGAAGATGGATTTTGGATTAATTATGATCAGGATACGATCGGAGACCAATTCGGTCGTCCTGCTGAATGGTATTTTACGCCTTCCTTTTCTTCATCGGACTCTAGTAATACTGTTTTGACTTCAAGTTCTTGGTTATCCGATACTTCGGTGAGGACATCCAATTATTTTATTTCACCAAAATTGCATTTTGGTGATGGTGGAGGTGTTTTGTCATGGCATAGTGCTCCGCGACAAGCTCCTCAATATTTGGATGGGTATATGGTCTTGATTTCCACCACGGATAACATGATTTCGAGTTTTCAGGATACTCTTTTTAAAGCTGCCGAATATGTAAGTAATTCGGCCGATTCTTCTGGGTCAAGTCCAATCCGACAATTTGACTGGTTTGATTTTTCACAAGGTTGGATTCATGGCCAAAATGGTCTTGGTTTAGAGTTTGATACTATTTCAGATTCGACCTCACTAACGGGTACATTGCTTAAGAACGAAGTGGATTTATCCAATTATGCAAATCAATCCATTCACATAGCCTTTTGTCACAATTCAAAAAATGATAATTTAATATCAATTGATGACATTTTAGTCATCGGCTCAAATGCAGCATCTGTTCATGACTTGACCTTTTCAAATTCACTCGAATTGTATCCTAACCCGACGTCTGATATGTTAAATGTTTCATTTGACATTCAAAAAGTAGATAATTTGGAAATAGAAATAACAGATGCAGTAGGCAGAACTGTTTTTCGTGAGCGTATTGGGGAACTAGCCTTCGGCAATAAGAAATACATGAAAGACGTCTCGTTTCTTCCTTCAGGTCAGTATCATTTCACTCTTCATTCAGCCGGGACATCATACACCAAGTCTTTTGTCATTTTATGATCGAATTAGTCAATAGAAGGGGAGGTAATTAATCAATATGGAATAATTAAAAGGAGAACTGTTATAGATTCATTAACTTTACGAC
>CBFHRK010000003.1:3803-16191 GCA_965658225.1 Flavobacteriales bacterium
TTAATTACTCTATTCTCTTAAAACAATATCTATGAAAAGATTCTACTCTTTAATGTTAAGTCTTGTTTTTATTGCAAGCACAAGTATGGTAATGGGACAAAACAGAGCCTATACTACGTCTACTAAAACTTTTGACGCATCCTTTTTAAACACCCGTATCCCTACCGATACATTAGCTCCTGGTACGGCTTCTGCATGGAGTCTTGTAGGTTCAGTAAACGGAGGATATGTGGTTGGAATTAACGGATACGGTGATTTAGCGAAAGCACAGTACTTTTTAGTCCAAGATGCCTACAATGTAGAAGGCGGACTCTTTTGGTTTGGCGCGAAACAAGTTGGAGGCGACGGTACCATTTCATTCAATTTATATGATATGGATGGAACGGCGGCTACAACGAATAGTATGACGGATTTCGGACCCGGAACTATTCTTGCTACGGAGTCTGAGTCAATGAGTGCAATTGATACTTCTGGTTCATTGGCTTCAGCGCATGTGCATTTATTTGCCGCTCCTGTCACAGTAAACACCGACTACGCATTGGGTGTTGGATTTGCTGGTGCGCTTGCGGGTGATACAATTGGAATGGTTCACTCTGCTGATGGCGATGACCAAGGATTAAATAGCTCATATGAACTTTGGTCTGATGGCACGAGCTGGCACAGTATGTTTGAAGCATGGCCGTTGGATATTTTCTTCGGAATCTTCCCAATCGTTGACCTTTCTGTAGTTAGTATTGAAGAGCAGCAGTTTATCAATGGGGTAAAAGCTCAAGTATATCCAAATCCTGCTGTTAGTCAGGCAAACTTGAAGTTTGAAATCCAGAATAGCTCAGACGTACAAATCGTGATTTACGATGCTACAGGTCGTGTTTTGATGAACACGGACTTAGGTACCCTTGCAGCTGGATCACATGAGCTTCCTTTGGCAATTAATAACTGGTCAAACGGTGTTTACTATTACTCAGTAATTGCTGGAAACTATGCAAATAGCTTAACAAGCAAGTTTATCTTGTCTAAATAAGATATTCAAGACATATTCTGTCTTAATTTGAAAAGCCTTCCCAAATTTTTGGGAAGGCTTTTTTTTTGTTCTGTTAATCAGATTATTACATATCCTTCTTATCTTTCAGCATCATGAAACATTTTTTACTTTTCGCCGTCATTGTTTCGTTTTGCTTCGAGACTGTCGGTCAAAACGATACACTTTTATTTTACAGTTTCGATAATCCGGTTTTGCCTTCTTATTTCTCTGAAACGGAAGATACCTCATTGACGGGTTCTTGGTTGAATTACTCTTTGGACTCTATACCGGCAGCGAATAACCGTCCGAACAACTGGTACTTAGAACCCGGATTTGCCAATGTCGATTCAAACAATCAAGTGTTGGCGTCGAGTAGTTGGCTCGATTTATTTCAACCGGGAAATAAGAATTACCTCATTTCGCCCGGCTTTTATTTGCCCGACGCAAGCGCTGAGTTATCATGGTACTCTGCGAGTTGGCATACTCCGGTCTATTTGGATGGCTACATCGTTTTACTTTCAACAACCGATAACCGTAGATCTTCTTTTACCGATACCTTGTTCCGAGCGGCACAATACTTAGGTATTCTTTCTGAACCCGATTCAACAAGTCCAGTTCCCATTTTTAACAATTACAGATTCAGCGAAGGATTTATACACGGATACGACGGAACCTACATTGAATTTGATGGCGATTCAACAGATTTTAAAGGCGTTTTGCGGCCTCATTCAGTCTCATTGGCTCAATACGGCGGCGATACGGTTTATATTGCTTTTTTGCACGACAGTGACGACGACAACCTTATTTCCTTGGATAACCCTCTGCTAAAAGGAACCCAGGTAATCGGTCTCAATGAAAGCGAATTAAATTCGTTGGTTCTTTTTCCTAACCCTGCGAGAACAGAAGTTAATGTTCGATTCCATTGCAAAGCATTAGGTATTGCGCGTTACCAAATTTTAGATATCAAAGGAAAAGTGATTGAATCGGGGGAACTTGGCACTTACATGCCGGGTAATCATACTATAAAGATTCCTTTGCTGATCAATGCTACTGGGAATTATATCTTAAACTTTCACATTGGAAGTGAATTTTATACGCAGAGCTTAGTGGTAGCGTAAGAGTTGTGATTTATAGAAATGGATTCATTTGTACTGGCATGCACAATTCTTTACCTTCCGCTGTTAGCTTAGAAACCCAACGACTTCCTTTGAACGAGCGTCTTTCCAATATGCGGTGTAAACTATTCGTTTTAGGACTCCTAATGCTGTCACTTCCTCAAGCGACCAGGGCTTGGCATATAGTCGGAGGAGAGATCTACTACGAGTGTATCGGTAACGACGACTACATCATTACATTAAAAGTCTATCGCGATTGTAATTCTCAAGGCGCGCCTTTTGATAACCCGGCCGCTGTTGGAGTGTACGATTCCTTAGGAACGCTAGTGACTACAGTTATGATGCTTGCACCGGCGATTACTAATGTGCCTCCCTACATAAATAATCCCTGTCTCACGAGTCCGCCCAACGTTTGTGTGGAAGAAGGTATTTACGCCGAAATAGTGAATTTGCCCCCCATAGCTGGCGGATATACACTGGTGTACGAGCGGTGTTGTAGAAATGCGAGTATCAATAATATTTTTCTGCCCTCAGAGCAGGGGGCTACCTATGCAACGCAAATCCCAGGTCCACCATATCATTGCAATAACTCCGCTTTTTTTACGAATTTCCCACCGATTGTTCTTTGTACCAACGATACATTGAACTTCGACCACAGCGCAACGGATGTAGATGGAGATTCCTTGTACTACGAATTTGCTACGCCTTATAATGGTGGGAGTCAAATGAATCCGGCGCCAAATCCGCCAGCACCGCCCCCTTTTCCGTTTATTATCTGGCAACCAGCCTATTCTATCAATTACCCCATTGATGCAAATCCGGCCTTTACAATAGATTCATTAACCGGCTTGCTCACGGGATCACCCACAACCATTGGACAATACGTTTTAACGGTCGTGGCAAAGGAATATAGGAACGGAGTACTGTTAACGACCAATCGGCGCGATTTTCAATTTAATACAGCCATATGTTTATCTGCGACGCAAGCCGGTATTGCCCCGCAAAACCAGTTCTGTAATGGCTTGACATTTAATTTTCAGCATTCAAGTATCTACACGAGCTATTGGCTTTGGGATTTCGGGGATCCAACCACAACAACGGATTCAAGTACCGCCCCAAACCCGACTTATGTGTACCCGGATACGGGAACGTATACCGTTACCCTTATAGCCAATCCCGGTTGGCCTTGTGCCGATACCATTTCAGCTCAAGTAGAGATTTCGGAAGCACTTCCAATGGATTTCACCTTTGGAGGTGTAAGTTGTGTTGTTGGGAATCAAATAGACTTTACAGTGCTATCACAGCACAGTCCGGATGCAGTGTATGACTGGGATTTTGGGGACGGAACGGTTAGTACCGATAAAAACCCGAGTAAATCGTTTACCAGTGCCAATGATTATATTGTGGCGCTCACCATATCGGAGAACAATTGTGTATCTACGCTAACCGATACGGTAACCATATTTCCATTAATTGAACCTCAATTTAGAAACGAGCCCGTAGTGGGCTGTGCGCCCTTCACCTATGAGTTCGTCGACTCCACAAACACATGGGTTAATGTAGCTCACTTGTGGGAGTTTGGAGACGGTCAGGCCAGTACTTTAGCCAGTCCTGTTCACACGTATAATTTCCCAGGTGTATATGATGTACGATATACCTTAACTGTTTTAGAAGGTTGCGTGGATACCCTAACCTTTGTTATGGAAGACATGGTGACCGTAGAACCCTCACCCTCGGCCGGATTCACAGTTGATCCGCAAATCACCTCCTTCTTTGATCCGGTGGTAAGTGTTTATGACAATAGCTTAGGAGCATATTGGGTTGAATATTATATGGGTGATAGCTCATATTACACTTCAAATAATTTTCAGCATCGCTACCTTGAAGACGGCAATTACGATGTGATGCAGGTCGTTGGAAATGAATACGGTTGTACGGACACCTTAATTAAGACGGTGGTCGTAAAACCGGAATATCTATTATACGTACCTAATGTGTTTACTCCGAATGGCGACGGAATGAACGAGTGGTTTTTACCCAAAGTGTTTGGAGAAGTCGACTACGAATTCGCTATTTATAGTCGTTGGGGAAAAAGGCTTTTTGTTACTACTTCGGTAAATGAAGGTTGGAATGGCTCGGACGATAAGGGTAGAGCAGCCCCTCAGGATGTCTATATGTGGGTGGTAAAAGTCTTTGACGTGGACGGAAACTACCATCGTGAAGAGGGGACTTTTACGTTAATTCGCTAGTACTTTTAAAGTTGAATTTTCTTGCTCAGTGTTTGAAAGCGAGCGATGAGAAGAACCGCCGAAATGGTTAATCCGGCCGCTAGGCCGTACCAAACACCTTTCGCTTGATAACCCAATTCAAAAGCCAGATAATACCCCAGTGGAATTCCGATTACCCAATAGGCAAAAAGGGTGATCACTGTCGGAATCCGAACATCTTCAAGACCTCTTAAAGCCCCGAGGGTAACTACTTGAACGCCGTCGCTTAATTGAAATGCCGCCGCAATAAGTAGGAGTCCGACCGCGGTGTCAATCACAAAGGGATCGTCGATATAAAGGTTTGCTAACCAATTTCCTTGGGTCATGAAGAGTATTCCCGATAAGGCCATCATGATCATCGATAGCGTGATCGCCGAAAAGGCGGCCCGCCTTAAATTAATCCGATCTTGAAAACCGCGTTGGTTCCCGACACGTATAGTTGCGGCTGCTCCTAAACCACTGGCCATCATGTAACTCAGGGAAGCAAGGTTAAGCGCAATTTGATGCGCAGCTAATGAACCCGCGTTGATTTGTCCAATCCAAATAGCGGCAATTACAAAGGCGCCGATTTCGAAAAGCATTTGAAGGGATGTGGGTATACCCAGTTGTAGGAGTCTTCCAAAATTATCGCGCCGCCAAGGCATAGCGAAGAAATACGGCCTAAACGGCCGGAAAATTTTTGATTTCCATAAATAGTAGCCAATAGCGGCAACCATGATGAAGCGACTAATTAATGTAGCGTAGCCCGCACCATTTAATCCCATAGCCGGTACCCCCCATTTTCCATAAATAAAGATATAATTGAGGCCAATATTGAGCACGTTCGCCGACAAGGAAATCAACATGGGCTGAAAGGTATGCGACAAGCCCTCCATGAATTGCCGAAAAGCCTGAAAAACCATTAAAGGCAGCATAGAGAGGGTAATAATACTTAGATAAGGATAGCTTAATCGGAGCACCTCGGGCTCTTGATCGAGCCGTCCGAAATAAGGCCACAGCAAAAACATAAGGGCAACCAATACAACGGTTGTTATTAGGTTCAGCGCTAAAGAATGTTTGAAAATAGAACCGATTAAACGACTCTTTTTTTCACTGTGCGCTCGCGCTACAATAGGAGTAAGTGCTTGCGATATTCCGTATCCAATGACGAAAATGACCACCCAAATACTATTTCCTAAAGCCGCAGCCGCCAGCGGTTCCGTACCTAAGCGACCCACCATTACGCTATCAGCCACACCTACCAATATATGCCCTAGCTGGGAGAGCATTACTGGGTAGGCCAGCTTAAAATTCAGCCGCAAATGTTGTTTTATGGAAATCTCCGACATGGCCCAAAGGTAATTTTTTCAATTGCGGAGTGCTATTGGCGGGACTTTGAATTTCTAGACAAATTTCTTGTTAAAAAGATGATTTTGTGCGATATTTGATAGAATTGTTGGGAAACTACACTTTTCAAATCTTTACTTTATGTTGAAAAAATTATTCTTTGTAGTGCTTTTGGCTGTAAGCTCATTAAGCCTATATGCAGAAGGAGAGGACAAGTCGCTTTCCGCATACCCGAACCCCGCAGTTGATCAAGTAGTCTTTCATTTGGGTGACCTAGCCACAAAAGGAGGCACCATTACTATTTATAATACTATTGGAGCTGTAATTGCTCAAATTCCGGTAGGTCCGTCTACGGACTTCGTTTTCAATATTCCTTCGTCATGGGCACCAAGCCTGTACATTGTGACTTTTGAAGATACGGATGGTGCGAGAACGCAGCCATTAAAACTGACCATAAGGTCTTCGATTTAAGTGTTAAGTGTTTCTGTTTCAAAAGAGAGTCGGGTTCGCCCGGCTCTTTTTATTTATACTTTTTTCACATCGAGTATGAAATCGTTTCCCTTCTATCTATGGACACTCATTTTCTTGTCGATGAGCCTTACGGCTCAGAATAGAACCGAAATCAACAACCGTTCTGTTTGGCGTGAACTGGGCCCAACTCGAGGTCCTGAGAACCTCGGAATGTCAGAATATCTCTATACCCGGATCAAAGGAACGGGCCGACTCATATTTGTCGAGTTTGACCAAAATAAACCCAACAGAATATTTACAGGGTCTCCTACGGGCGGACTCTTCATCTCCGATGATTTAGGTGCATCCTGGCGAAATGGAGGAACTGATTATCTTGAAAGTACAGGAGTTTCGCACCTTCAAATCGACCCTAATAATAGCAACACATGGTTTATCGCACACGGCGATGGAGATAATGATTTTACTTTTTCTATTGGGGTCGCCCGAACTCAAAACGAAGGAAAATCATGGGAGTGGATAAACGGATCAGGCACAAACGGATTACCCATTACCAAGTGGGAGTCAACCTGGGAGGAATTGCGCATTCGCAAATTGCTTGTCGATCCCACTAATGGAAACCGATTGTGGGCAGCGACGACAAAGGGTTTGTTTTTAACGGAGAATGCCCTCGATCGGGCCGATGATGTGCGTTGGCGCAAAGTAGCCTCCGGTGTATTTTATGATCTCTGTTTTCAGCCAGGATCCGATAGTAAGGTCATTTTCGCTTCAAGCAATACGCTGTGGAAATCAACCGACAAAGGATCCACTTTTAAACAGGTTACAATTCCGTCAAACCTTTCCATCGCGAAAGACCCTTTAAGCGTAAAAAGACTTACACTCAGGTTTAGTCCGGAGAATTCCGAGAAGCTGTGGGTTGCCTATACGGCGGACAACGGCCCCCGAAGCAAGTCGTTCAACGCCGAATTGTATTTCTTGAACACAGATATCGAAAAATGGAATTATGTAAAAAGTTTCGAACGTGATTTAGGCGCTCAAAAGCAGATGGGTCGAGGAAGAGCGCAATCGTTTACCGTGAATCCTTTCAATGCCGAGGAACTTTTTTGGGGAAATGTTTTAAGTGTTTATAAAAGTTCGGATGGTGGAGTTACAGCCGAAGCCAAAACAAAAGATTTTCACGACGATTTACACTGGATGGGATTCGATCTATCGGGTAAAAACCTATACATAGCCACTGACGGAGGTCTTAACCGAAGCGCTGATCACGGTGAAACATGGACCGACCTAACCAATAATATTGGGGTCTCCAATATGTACAATATGGGGCAGGGTAGACTTCGATCCGAAGATCTCATTTACGGCGGATTTGATACGGGAAATGTCTGGCGCGATTCACTCGGTATTTGGCGGCAAGTATATTTTGGCGATGGATTCGAATGCTCAGTTGTTGAGGCCGACTCTTCCTTTTATTTACTTGGATCTACAAGCTCGGGTTTTGCTCGAATTAACATGAAAGGCAAAACCAAAAGAATTTCGCCGAATAGGAGTAAAGCCGGTAGTCAGTGGAAAATCCACTATGCTATGGATGCGGAAGCGCCTGAAAATCTGTATTTCGCCGCGCCTAAGGGAGTGTTTCGTTCATTCAACGGCGGTAAAGAGTGGGAATCTATACTGGAAGGCTCAACGGACCCCTATTGGGAGGCTTTTTTAAATGAGTACAACACGAATCAATTGTACATCAGCACGCTAGGGCAAAATGAAGTTTGGAGAACGAACAACGCGCGCAGTGAAAATAAGAATCAATTGCAATGGGAGCAATTATTCCCTTCTGTGATTTCATTTAACAATGGTAAGCCCATTACGCTCGTTATTTCCGATATCGAGCCGGATCCATTTTCGGAAAGTGGTTTCTGGATTGCCTACGGGCGATACGAGAACGGAGGAAATTACCCGAAACCGAAAGTAGTATACTTCAACGGAAGTAGTTACGAAGATTGGACTGGGTTGTTTGAAGGGGATAATGCGCTCAACCATATTAAGGTCACGGAAATTGAAGCGGATCCCGCCCTTCCCGGGCGGATTTACATCGGAACCACACGAGGAGTTTATTCTAAGGATGGTGCAAATGATCGGTGGACCCTTCATTTTGGGGTTCCACATTGCGAAATAAATGAACTAGAGCTACAGCCGATTTCGAGAAAATTAAGAGCGGCCACCTTTGGGCGTGGGTTGTGGGAAATGGACCTTCCGGCCGAGCAGGCCGAAGTAAAAATTCGGAAAAACACCAAATGGACGAACCGAACCATTTATACGAGCATTCGAATCAAAAAGGGAGCGGAGCTTGAATTATCAGGGACCACAACCCTTGCTAAAGGCGCGGTAATAATCGTTGAGCCAGGTGCAACTCTTGTTCAGGAGAACGAATTCGTGACCGCCCACGGAGTTGAGCCGAAGAAGGTTCAAGTAGAGTCTACAAGCGGGTTCCTATTTTGGAAAGGTAAGTCGGGTGAACACATCGGGCCGTGAGGCCCTTAGCGTTTCAATTAAGTCTGTAAAACTCCCGTATTATAAGGTCGTGTGGCCGGAGCATTATTCGCCATTTCTATACCCATACTCAGTACTTCCCTCGTTTTGCGCGGATCAATAATTCCATCGAGCCACAATCGAGACGCCGCATAATATGGCGATGTTTGATCGGCATAGCGCTTTTCAATTCGTTCGAGCAATTCCGATTCCTTTTCCGAAGTAATTTCTTCTCCAAGTCCTTTCAAGCGACTTTTCTCAATTTGCAAAAGCACTTTCGCCGCTTGCGAACCTCCCATTACGGCAACATTCGCTGTTGGCCAGCCCATAATGAGCCTTGGGTCGTAGGCTTTTCCACACATCGCATAGTTTCCAGCTCCGTAGGAATTCCCCATCACGATGGTGAATTTTGGAACTACTGAATTGGCCATGGCGCTCACGAGTTTGGCGCCGTCTTTAATAATTCCGCCGTGTTCACTTCGAGAACCGACCATAAAACCCGTTACATCTTGCAGAAAAACCAAGGGGATTTTCTTTTGGTTGCAGTTCATGATAAAGCGAGCGGCTTTGTCGGCAGAGTCACTGTAAATGACACCCCCAAACTGCATCTCTCCCTTTTTACTCTTTACGAGTTTTCGCTGATTAGCTACAATTCCAACCGCCCAGCCATCAATACGGCCGTACCCACAGGAAATCGTTTGCCCATATCCAGCTTTGTATTCTTCCCACGAATCTGCATCAATGATTCGGTCAATAATTTCCTGCACATCATAGGGCTTGTCGCGCTTTTCAGGCAATACGCCCAATAGCTCGCTTGTCGGTTTTGCCGGCTCTTTTGCTTCTTTTCGGTTGAATCCGGCCTTTTCGAAATCGCCAATTTTCTCGACAATATTCTTTATCGAATCTAAACAAGCTTTATCGTCTTTGCTTTTGTAATCGGTAACACCTGAAATTTCGCAATGAGTTGTGGCCCCGCCCAACGTTTCGTTGTCGATATCTTCTCCGATTGCCGCCTTAACAAGGTAGGATCCTGCTAAGAAAATAGTACCAGTTTTATCCACGATTAGGGCCTCATCGCTCATAATCGGAAGATAGGCACCGCCCGCTACGCAAGAGCCCATTACCGCAGAAATTTGGGGAATTCCCATACTCGACATCACCGCGTTATTGCGGAAAATGCGCCCAAAATGTTCTTTGTCCGGAAAAATTTCGTCTTGTAGGGGAAGAAAAACGCCTGCACTATCTACAAGGTAAATGATGGGCAGGCGATTTTCCATGGCTATTTCCTGAGCCCGAAGGTTTTTTTTACCCGTTATCGGGAACCATGCTCCAGCTTTTACGGTAGCGTCATTAGCCACTACAATGCACTGACGGCCTTGCACATAGGCGATGACAATAACCACACCACCGCTTGGGCAACCGCCGTACTCTTCGTACATGCCTTCACCGGCAAAGGCTCCAATTTCCACAACCGGGCGATCATTATCGACCAAGTAATCAATCCGCTCACGGGCAGTTAATTTTCCTTGCGCATGTTGTTTTGCGATCTTGGCTTTTCCTCCGCCTTCGTATATTTTCGAAAGCCGTTGCTCCAAGTCGGAGACCATAAGCTGCAATTTATCTTCGTTGCGATTGAATTCTATGTTCATAGTTTTGTGTAGTAAATCAAAAATACCTGCCTCTCAGCAGGATGACAAATTAACCCCGACTAAGTTCGCAATCTAAGAGAAAAGAATAGGCGGCCGGACCTACATTGAAAAGTAAATCGAGAATGCTTAAATCTTCGAGAAACGGGTTCCGATCGCTAAACACCTGATGGTAACTTTCCGATTTGAGGGTTAGACCTTTTTTCGGGTGAATTTCTTCCCGAAAATCAATGTCATTTTCGTCAGCCTCCACATAAGTTGCGGACAGCTCAAAGTTGGGTTCTATTTCTAATTCTGTAATCACCCAATGAATAGAAGCCAGATTTAATGCTCCCAGCGTGGCATATTGAACTTCGAAAATGGGTTTTAAAGAGTCTTCGTAGTATTCGAAATAGGGCGATGATCGGTAGGCCGATTCAATCGATCGCCAGTGTATAATGGGCCAGTTTTCGGCATAGGTTATCGCCATTTCGGCAGTTGAGGACCGTATTCCTCGTTTGTGAGCAACAGGCACTACGAGGTTTTTACGACCACTTGGGTCGGCAATGCACATACGATTGCGGTAACTTTGCTTTTGAAAATTTTCGCCAAGGTCGAGTACATTGGTACCATCCTGCCGCCAGGCAGCCCAAAAAGAAATAGGAGGGAAGTAGGCTAAGCTAAAGAGCTTACGCGGCATTTTTACGACGATTTATAATCCGACGAACTACATAGTACCCAACCACAAGTACCAAGAAATAAGGGAGAAGTGAAGATCGTTTTCCCTTTCCGTGAACAAAGGTAAATACTCGGTCTTTACGGATTTTCTTAATCCCATCCTGAAATTTGTTGTAGCTCATCCAAATAAATGAGGCTTTTCCAACCACATGATCCTCTGGAACATAGCCCCAGAATCGTGAGTCGAGCGAATTATGGCGGTTATCTCCCATCATCCAGTAGTAATCCATTTCAAACGTATAGCTGGTTGCTACTTCGCCATCAATGAATACCTGATCGTCTTTGACTTCGAGTTCGTGCCCTTCATAAAACGAGATGATGCGCTCGAACAAGCGAATATTATCGGCTGATACATCTACCGTTGCGCCTTGCTCCGGAATATAGAGTGGACCAAAATTGTCCACGTTCCAAGGGTATCGCTCAGGGTCGTTGGGGAATATAAGTTCACTTGTATTGCCTTTCGCTTCAACCAAGGGCTCAATGGCAACTACATTGGAATAGTTCGACAACTTTTCGACGTTTTCAGGCGTAAGCAGGTAAACGTAATCGGTCCTTGAGCTCTGTCCACCCTCGGTAATATCGAGTTCGAGAAGTGTTCTTTTATTGAATCCCTGACCGTTTGTGCGCACTACATAGCTGAATTGTGGTTCCGCCCTATCGGGCAGATGCGCACTATCGCCGTTAATAAATAACTGACGGTTTTCAATGTACACGGAATCGCCTGGTATGGCGACGCATCGTTTTATATAATTCGTTCTTTTATCGACAGGCAAATCTGAATCCATGGGGTAGTTAAAAACAACAATATCGTTGTTCTTGACCTTGGCAAAACCGGGCAAGCGATGATAATCGAATTCAACCCAACTCAAGAACGAAGGGAATCCTAATAAGGGAACTTCATTGTGCATCAATGGGAGCGAAAGCGGGGTCATCGGCATTCGAGGTCCGTAATTGATTTTCGAAACAAATAGGAAATCACCAATCATCATTGATTTTTCCATCGATGATGTGGGAATCGTATAGGCTTCGATGGTAAATGTTCGAATGACTGTTGCCGCGATAATAGCAAAGGTCACTGCTTCAATCCATTCGCGATTCCCCGATTTATTCCCTCTTAAGCGCGCTCCTTCGTACTTTGATTCTTTTGAGTTACCGATTACGGGTAGGTAAATTCCAAGGGTGAAAATAGCAAGTGCTCGATCGGCCGTCGATCGGCGTCCAAAGACTTGAAGCGTTTCACTAAAGACGACCATCCACATAATCCAGCTAACCATGGGCAGGTAAAGTAGTATTACCCACCATGCG
>CBFHRK010000003.1:16289-57243 GCA_965658225.1 Flavobacteriales bacterium
CGGCCGCTCAATCATTTTTAGGATTTGGATTTCTCCATAAACGGGGATCACCAAGGGCCAAACCTCTTGGTCGCGTTTTTTGAAGAAAGGAAAGAAATAGAGAAAGCGCACTCCTTGAAGAAGGGCAAATCCGAGTAGAAAACCAGTCCAGGTCATAAGTTCAGTAAATCATTCATGCCAAAGGTACCGGTTTTTCCCGGTAGCCATTCGGCGGCTACAACAGCCCCCAAAGCAAAGCCTTTTCTGCTTTTTGCTTCATGGCGCAAATTAATAATGTCAATATCGCTTTCGTAAATTATTTCGTGCGTTCCAGGCACGTCATCTATGCGTTCAGAACGAATAGAAAGTTGATTTGTTGTTTCCGATGGTCCTAGAACCCATTCTTCTTTTCTTTGGATCTCATCCATTATTTGGGTCGCTAAAATGATTGCTGTGCCGCTCGGCGCGTCTTTCTTCCGAGTATGATGTGTTTCCGTCATGTGCACATCGTATTCTTCGTGCCCGTTCATGAGTTCGGCCATTCTTTTGTTGAGGGCAAAAAAGAGATTGACCCCTAAAGAAAAGTTGGAGGCGTAAAAGAGGGCACCCTTTTTATCGGCCCGAAGGGCGTTAATTTCGTCCCAATGGGAAAGCCACCCCGTAGTTCCTGAAACTACCGGGATACCTACCGTGATTGCAGTACTTATAAGTTCCTTAGCGGATTCAGGCGTGCTAAAATCAATAGCCACCTCGGCATTTTTGAGTCCTGCGATCAAGTCCTCAGCCGATGTTTTGCTCGACGATTTAAAAACGATATTGTGTCCGCGATCAAGGGCGACTTGCTCAATTTCGCGTCCCATAGTTCCGTATCCGAGTAAGGCGATTTTCATTGGCTAGAATCTTAGTCGAATTCCGACAGCAGGAGTATATCCCGTTTGCCGCGTATAATAGACCTCTGGTCGAACCCGAATGGTTAATTCATCGGAAACGTCGAATTCGTAGAGATGTGCATCGACCATGGCGTCCAAAACATTGATCAGGTAAATTCCGGCCGTTAGGACGACTGAAAGATCGCGATTACGCCGGTAAAAGTCGGTCAGCGTAATTAAATTTTCATCCGAATACTGTGGGTACTTATCAACCGTCGTAGAATCGCCGTCATTGCGAATGAGATAGGCATCTTTAAATTCATTGTACTGTCGGTTGTTGTCCACAATGAAATAAACACTGGTTCCGAGCGCAGCGTATATTATAGGAATCTTCCAATACTTCTTGTTGTAGGCTTGTCCCAGTCCAGGAACCAATAGTGAGCGTAAAAGTGCTTTTTTCGGAGAGTGTTCCGTGACATCCGAATTCATCAATTCATCGGATGAAACGATACGTGTCGAATCATCGGGGAGCGCTCGGTAGAGAGAATCTTGCTGCGCTTTTACGGTATTGGTGCAAAGAGTAAGAAGAAAAAACAGAGCTATGTATGCGGGTCGTATCATTGACTATTGAGCAGCTCGGCGAGCCGGTCTAACTCTTCATCTGAGGCAAAATGAAAGATGATTTTTCCTTTTCCGCTGCGATTTCTTTGAATTTCTGTTTTCGCCTTGTACTCCTTCGCCAATTGTTCGTTTACTCTTTGGTAAGCAAAGGGCAGTGGAGTTTTACCTGTTGAAGGTCGCTTGTCTGTTTTAAGACTTTTAACCCGATCCTCCACTTCACGAACCGAAAGTTTTTGCGCTATGGTTTCTTCGTAGAGCGAAAGCTGCACGTCTTCATCTTCCACCCCCAACAAGGCTCTTGCGTGCCCCATGGAGATCATGTTGTCTCGGAGTCCTGCCTGAATCAGATCATTTAATTTCAACAATCTGAGGTAATTAGTAATCGTGGATCTCTTTTTACCTACTCGGCCCGACATTTCTTCTTGAGTGAGATTACATTCTTCGATGAGTCTTTGATAAGACAAACCGATCTCAATCGGATCCATTTCTTGACGTTGAATGTTTTCTACAAGCGCCAGCTCCAACATTGCTTGGTCATTGGCCAATCGAACGTACGCGGGCACAGACTGGAGTCCGGCCATTTGAGCGGCCAGGTATCTTCGTTGACCGGCGATCAATTCATAATGGCCTTGCTTAACTCTTCGCACGGTGACGGGCTGAATGACTCCAAGCTGCAAAATTGATGCGGCGAGTTCTTCAAGTTGCTCCGCGTTTATATTCGTACGAGGCTGAAAAGGATTTTGATGAATTTCGTCTAAAGGAACTTCAGCAATGCCACCCAAAATCTCTTTTTGATGATCCGTATTGCTTTGGATTTCCATTTCAGGTTCCGACAATAGGGCTGAAAGACCTCTACCTAGTGCTTGCTTTTTTGCGGCCATTAACCTTCTGTTTTCTCAAGGGGTTGTTCTTTCCAGTTTTCATTTTTTTCAATGAACTCTCTGGCAAGGTTCAAGTAATTTACGGCACCAGTGCTTCCGGCGTCATACGTGATAATGGTTTCTCCATAACTCGGTGCTTCTCCCAAACGCACATTTCGTTGAATGATTGTATCGAATACCATTGTTTGGAAATGCGTTTTTACTTCTTCAACCACTTGATTACTCAAACGGAGGCGAGAGTCGTACATGGTAAGCAATAATCCTTCAATATCGAGGCGCGGATTATGAAGTCTTTGAACGCTCTTTATAGTGTTCAGTAATTTTCCGAGTCCTTCAAGTGCAAAGTATTCACATTGAATGGGCACGAGCACGGAATCTGCCGCGGTTAAGGCGTTTAAAGTGATCAGGCCCAACGAAGGAGCGCAATCAACGACGATGTAATCGTAGTTCTTTTTGATTGAATCAAGGGAAATGCGGAGCATCGACTCGCGATCTATTTTATCGACCAATTCTATTTCAACCCCAACGAGGTCGAGATGAGCGGCCATTAGGTCGACATTCGGACTAGTAGTTGTCATTATGGCTTCCGCTGCGCTTACCTCGTGTTCAAGAACCTGATAAGTTCCAACAAGGGCGTTTTTAGGGTCAAAGCCCATCGCGGACGTGGCATTGGCTTGCGGATCTGCGTCTACCAAAAGCACCTTTTGTTCAAGCACACCCAAACACGCCGCTAAATTGACGGCGGTTGTGGTTTTTCCCACGCCTCCCTTTTGATTTGCTACTGCGACAATTTTACCCATAATTTCGTTCCATTAGGCTCTTTAATGCCCTCTTCAAAGTACCGGAATTCGCCACAAATAGTCCTTATGACTCCCTTTTTTTTATCAACAGGATATTATTTGGTAACTTCCCTAAATAACCTAACCTCTCTGTATATGCTCAATTATTTACTCATTTTAGACATTGGAGGAAATTCTGCTCCAGCCTTTTTTCAAGAAACCATCATTATCCAGATCCTGGTAGCTTCCTTTTTAGGGATTCTATTTATGGAGTCAGGAACCGATAAAATCTTTGATTGGAAAGGGAACATAGAATTTTTGAAAGGACATTTCGATGAAACGGGCTTTAGAGAGCTCGTTCCGTTTTTGTTAGGTGTAGTCGCGCTGGTTGAATTAGCGGCCGGACTCCTATCCTCACTCGGAGTGATTCAATTGATTTTTTACGCAGATAACACCTATGCTTTCTATGGAGCGGCGGTGTCTGCCTTGGCATTAATCATGTTGTTCTTCGGGCAAAGAATTGCCAAAGACTATAAAGGAGCGGCAACTTTGGCAACTTATTTCTTATTAACTCTGGTCGGAATGTTCCTATTGAATTATTAGTCAGAAGTGTGATTTTAACATTTATGAACACGCTTTATTATTTTAATGTTAATTGTATATTTGGCCAACTGGCTACAAAAACTATACTGCTACTATGAAGAAAATATTACTATTGGTCGCCCTCGCGGGCGGATTTTTAGCATCGGCCCAATCAACTCAAACCGTACAACGGTGCGGGTCCGATGAGCACTACGAGTTTCTAAAACAGAATTATCCTGATTTTGTAGAGCAACGCGAACAGCTTTTTGCAAATAACTTGCGCAGAACTTCAACAGGTGATTCAGTTATCCGTATTCCTGTGGTTTGGCACATAAATCACTCCTATGGTTCCGAGAATATTTCTAAAGCCCGAATTTTGGGAGAAATGGCGCGTGTTAATGAGTACTATGCTCGTTTGAATGCCGATACAAGTCTCGTTAATCCTGCATTCCAGGAAATCATAGGGAAAGCAAACATTGAGTTTGTTTTAGCATCGAAGGATCCGGCTGGAAATTGCACAGACGGTATCAATCGCATCCCAACAAATGAAACAGAAAATGGAGATATATGGTCGAAGGTAGAGCA
Organism: Flavobacteriales bacterium; assembly: GCA_965658225.1. Lineage (GTDB taxonomy): Bacteria > Bacteroidota > Bacteroidia > Flavobacteriales > ECT2AJA-044 > ECT2AJA-044. The sequence continues at coordinate 20,586 of CBFHRK010000003.1, forward strand.
ATGGCCTGCTGATCGTTATTTGAACATTCATACCGCTAAAGTTGCTGGATCTGGAGGCTCTAGTGGACCTGGGACAATTGTACTTGCTTACGCAACTTTCCCTGGTACAGCTGGCTGGCGTGATGGAGTAATGTCAAGAGCGGATGCCATATTCGGTGGAAGTTTTGATGATGGAGCAACTATTAACCATGAAATAGGTCATTATTTAGCGCTACCACACCCATGGGGTAGCGGGCAAGTTCAGACAGCCTGTGGAGATGATGGTATCGAAGATACTCCAGAAACTCAAGGTGCCATCGGTGCGGGTTCATGTAACCCTCGTGATATATGTAATCCAGGAGTCCAAGAAAATGCACAGAACATTATGGACTATGGAGCGGGATGTGGCTATATGTTCACTGAAGGGCAAACGGAGGTTATGAGAGCCCAGGTGACAGATATCGGAACACGAAGAACACTTTCTGCTCAGAGTAACTTGGCTTGGACGGGTATTGACGGTTCTGGACCAGCAGAATGTGCTCCGGTTCCCGATTTTCACGTAAATCAAAACTTCACTTGTGTTGGGAACAGCGTATCCTTTTCAGACGATAGCTACCGTGCAGCAGTAACGAGCTATAGTTGGACATTCCAAGATGGAAATCCAGCAACTTCAACTTCTGCCAATCCGAGCGTTACATTCTCTTCTCCAGGATGGAAAGAAGTTACTTTAACAGTGACGAATGCCCAGGGATCCAACACAATCACGAAAACAAACGAAATTCACGTTTCTCCAACTTGGGCGCCATTCGCCGCAACCTATGTAGAAAGCTTTGAAGATGAAAAAGCATATTGGTGGAGAGTCTTTAACTTCTTGGATAATGAGCAAGAATTCGAGCGCACCTTTAAAGGAGCAAGTGACGGATCGCACTCTATGATGCTAAAGAACTACAAGAATACAGAAGGTAACGGGGGTCCTCCCGATCCAGATTTCTTCTATAATTTCAGATTAGGAGAAAGAGAAGACGTGTTGGTTTCACCAGCCTATGATTTGTCTTTGATGCAATCTGGAGAATTCGTATTTGATTATTCTTATGCGACCAACGCGGCAACACTGAGCGATTTAAGTGCTGCTTTAAGAGTTAAAGTATCTACAAACTGCGGTCAAACATGGACGACACGTAAAACCATTGACGGTGCTGATTTAGTATCGGCAGGTAATTTTGCCGGTGCCAACTTTGTTCCGACAATGGCGTCGCAATGGGCCACAGAATCGTTTAACCTTTCTTTCCTGAGCGGTACCCCCAACGTAATGATCATGTTTGAGTTTATCTCGGATGATAACAGCAATAACTTATTTATTGATAACATCCGAATCGATGGTACTATCTCGGTAGACGAAAATGAATTGCAAGCTACCGGGATAAATGTATACCCGAATCCAGCTTCAGATCGTTTGTTTATTGATGTGCCAACGATCAACGGGAATGAAACACTGTTGGTTTTCAATACGGCCGGACAAGTAGTTCTAGAGCGTGCGATTACTTTAAATGACAGTGAAATTGCTATTGACGTAGCTGATTGGGCGAAAGGTATTTACCATGTACAATGGGTAACACCAAGCCAAGTATTGCAGTCAAAATTCGTTCACTAAGAAATTAGAATTTATAGTTTTAAAAGTCCCGCAATGTTTGTGGGACTTTTTTTTTGATCTCGTGAACCATTTCGCAAAACAGATAGTTATTTAGATCACGAGTAGATATACTCATGGTTAAATAGGTTTTGATTTACGCGAAAGCCCCGATAGATGTCATCTACCGGGGCTTTCAACTTTTTAGGAGCCTGAGTCTAATTGAACTCGAAATTAAATATCCTCAAAGCGAACGTCGGTAAATTTGTTGCCGACTTGTTCTTCTTCCATTTCATTTGTATTGGTAACTACAGGATATACACGCTCGCTCCCTGAAATCGCCTCATTTCCTTCAATTATCTCCGATCCTTTTTCCTGGACAACAAAATCCGTTGTTTCATTTAAAAGAGCCTTGAACCCTTCAAAATCTTCTTTGTATAAATAGATTTTGTGTTTCTTATAATGAAACGATCCGTTGTCATTCGTAAACTTTTTACTTTCCGTAATCGTCAAGTAATAATCGTTCGCCCGAGTTGCGCGGACGTCGAAGAAATAGGTTCTTCTTCCAGCGCGAAGCGCTTTGGAGTAAATATCGTCTTGCTCTTGGTAATCCTGTCCTTCCATTCGGTTTGGGTAAATCGTTAGGTCTATTACAAACATAACAAAATACTCAAAAACCCCTTTTTCAACTTCAGGGATCGACTACTGCCTCTTCTAGGAGTTGTCTTTCGTGCAGATCAGCGTAGTAGCCATTTTTCGATAGAAGCTCTTCGTGACTACCTTCTTCAATAATGGAGCCCTGGTCGAGCACAATGATTTTGTCTACGTGGCGAACGGAACTTACTCGATGCGATATAATTACGGTGGTTTTGCCGTCCATAATCCGCTTCAAGTTGTTTAGGATGTTTTCTTCCGTTTGCGTATCGACCGCCGACAAGCAATCATCGAAAATGAGAATCGTCGGATTCTTTATTATGGCTCTTGCAATAGAGACTCGTTGTTTTTGTCCACCCGATAGGGTGACACCGCGTTCGCCAACCTTGGTTTCAAATCCGTTGGGAAATTCAATAATGTTTCGATAAACATCGGCGTCCTTAGCAGCTTGCTCCACGCTATTTTTGTCGTCCGATTTAAGTCCAAAGGCTATGTTATTCGCCAGTGTATCTGAAAATAAGTAGCCTTCTTGCGGAACGTAACCAATGCTCGTTCTGAGGTCGTTTAAATTGATTTCACTAGCGTTATTATTGTCTACAAGTACGCGACCTTCGGTCGGATCGTAAAGCCTTCCGATTAGACTGGCAATTGTGGATTTTCCCGAACCTGTTTTCCCAACAATGGCCAAAGAATGGCCCGGCTCAATTTTGAAACTGATATCATTTAATGCACGAATACCACTATCCGGATACGTGAAACTCACTTTTTCGAATTCAATGGCTCCCGATATCTCTGTTGGCTCTTGGGTTGGATTCTGAATTTCGGGTTCAATATGAAGGAATTCATTTATCCGAACTTGAGAGGCCGCAGCGCGCTGAACAATACTTGTAACCCAACCCAATGATGCCACAGGCCAAGTGAGCATATTTACATAAATCACGAACTCAGCAATGTTACCGGTCGTTATTTTCCCTTCAATGGACAAGCGACCTCCAATATAAATGGTGAGTAAGGTGCTCAATCCAATAAGCAAAATCATCAATGGAAAGAATAACGCATTTACTTTGACCAGCTCTAGCGAACGGTCTCTATATTCCAATGCCTCCGTATCGAAATGGGCCGCCGAGTTCTTTTCACGTGCATACGATTTGATTACCCTTACTCCTGAAAAGTTTTCTTGAACAAAGGTCGAAAGTGCTGATAGTTGCCGTTGAACCCGTTCGGACCGAATATTAATTTCTTTGGAAACGTAATATATGGCGACTGAAAGAATAGGCATGGGCAACAAGGCGTAAATCGTCAATTCTACATTAACCATTAACATAGAGCCAATAACGAGAACTAATTGGGAGATCACGTTGATCGTATACATGACGGCCGGTCCAATATACATGCGCACTTGACCAACATCTTCACTAATCCGGTTCATCAGATCACCGGTGCTGTTGCGCTTGTAAAAAGCAATCGAAAGTGCTTGGTACTGATTGTAGATTTCGTTCTTTAAATCAAATTCAATGAACCGAGACATTACGATGATGGTTTGCCGCATGAAGAACATGAATAAACCTTGGGCAAGGGCAGTTCCAATGACTATTAAACCATAGGTGAGAAGTGTTTTTTGGAGGGTCCCCAGGTCGGTTTCGAGTGCGTTTTCCTGGAACGACTTAATCGCTTCGCCCACGGTATCAAAGCCTTTTCGGACCATTCGCGCGGGCACTAGGGAGAAAATATTTGCAACGATCACAAAGCAAATGCCAATTAAAAATCGCCACTTGTACTTGAGGAAGTATTTATTGAGATAGGCGAGTGCCTTCATAAGGTTTGTAATCGATTGAAAATAGGGTTAGTTTTGCACGGCTTTTCTGCGCCATCATGAACGTTTGTTAAACGCGCACGACACAAGGAACAGCATACTACACAAAAAGATCAAAGGTATGAAGAATTTAACGCAAGAAGTGGTCACAGACCGCGATGGTGAGTTGGTATTCGGCCGAATCGACCGCATGGGTCACGAACAGGTGGTGTTCGGAAGGGATGAAGAAACAGGTTTGAAAACCATCATTGGAATTCACAGCACAGTCTTAGGACCAGCCCTCGGAGGTACACGCATGTGGAACTATAATAACGAAGGTGAAGCGTTACAGGATGTACTGAGATTGAGTCGCGGTATGACTTTTAAAGCCGCTATTTCTGGATTGGAATTGGGAGGCGGTAAGGCCGTAATCATTGGAGATGCATCCACGCAAAAGACAGACGCATTGATGCGTAAATTCGGATCATTCGTAGATAGTCTCGGCGGAAAATATATTACTGCTGAAGACGTGGGAATGACCACCCATGACATGGAAGTAGTGAAAAGCGTTACTGACCACGTTACGGGAATTCCGGAATCAATGGGAGGGAGTGGAAACCCTTCACCTGTTACCGCATACGGCGTATTTATGGGACTTAAGGCAGCGGCGAAGTACAAGTGGGGAACAGATAATCTTCAAGGAAAGAAAGTATTGGTTCAAGGAATCGGCGCCGTGGGTCAAAATGTTGTGAAGCACTTGACAAATGAAGGAGCGGAAGTAACAATCACGGATATTCACGAAGATAAGTTGGCGAAAGTTGCTCAAGAATACGGCTCATCGGTTTTGATGGGCGATGATGTGTATGATCTTGATATGGATATTTACGCTCCATGCGCATTAGGAGCCACGGTAAATGATGAAACCATTCATCGATTGAAATGCGCTATAATTGCTGGAGCGGCCAATAATCAGTTAGCTGAAGAAAAAAGGCATGGTGAAATGCTCCGTGAATTAGGTATTATTTACGCGCCCGACTTTTTAATTAATGCGGGTGGGTTAATCAACGTTTATTCTGAGATAAAACATTTTGATCGACAAGAAGCTTTGAGAAGAACTGAGGAGATTTATAATGTGACTTTAGAAATTTTAAACTTTGCCGAGAAGAAGGAGATTCCAACGGCACAGGCAGCTTTGGAAATTGCTCAAAAAAGAATTGACGATCACCGTAATTAATAACTATGCTCAATAGGCGATTTATTAGAATAAGAGTTTTGCAAGCACTGTATGCCTTCTATAATAAGGAAGGCGAAGACCTTGCTCGTACCGAGAATGAGCTTCTGCGTTCTATGGATCGTATTTATGATTTATATGTATTGATGCTTGAGTTGATTCTTCAACTGAAGCGACAAGCGGAAGATAGAATAGAAGAAGGGAAAAGAAAACAATTACCAACGCAAGAGGACCTGCTTCCGAATACGCGATTTATCGAAAGTCCGGTGCTCGCGCATCTTGAAGAAAGCAATAAAGTACGCCAATACAGCGAATCCCATGCATTGAGTTGGGGCGATCACAAGGAGTATGTCAAGAATTTACTCAAGCGAATTCGCGAAAGTCAACTTTTTGAGCAGTATATGGAAGCCGATGAGGTTACCTACAAAGATCACAGAAGCTTTTTGGTTGAGATGTATGCGGAAATGATTGCTGCTGACGAAGATTTGCATGAAATTTTAGAAGAGAAGAGTATTTATTGGGTAGAAGATATGGCTCTGGTTAATTCGGCAGTGATTCGAACGCTCCAATCGATGAAATCAACAACTGGTTCATCGAAGGCAATTGAACCCCTTTATCGCGATTTGGGGGATCGCGAGTATGCGATCAAACTCCTGAGAAAAGTGCTTACTCAAAATGATGATTTTGAGGAGATGATAGCTAAAAAAGCACAAAACTGGGAAATGGAAAGGATTGCCCAAATGGATATGCTCCTAATGAAAATGGCTTTAGCTGAATTCCTTTACTTTGAAACAATTCCGGTTAAAGTGAGTATGAATGAGTACATCGAGCTCTCGAAAGACTTCAGTACACCTAAGAGTAAAATCTTTATTAACGGTGTGCTCGATAAACTAGTGATAGAATTAAAAAAAGGCGACCGCATTAATAAAATGGGTCGTGGTTTAGTAGAATAGTAGATAATTTAAAACAATGAAAATGAATCGTATAGCAGTATTTTTCGCGGCTTCGTTATTCCTCGCATCATGCGCGGAAGATGCCAGCAGCAAAATTAAAAATGACAATGCAGTAGCAACTCCGGCAGTTACTGGAACCGTTGAAACCCCTGAGCCAGTAGCACCGGCGGTAGTGGAAACCAATAATGCGAACCCAGAAGTAGTAGATGCAAATGGCGCACCTGCATTTACTTTTGATCGTGAGATGCACGACTTTGGTCAAATCCAACAAGGAGATCAACCACAAACGGTATTTACCTTTACCAATACAGGTGATGCACCTTTAATCATTACTTCGGCAAAAGGAAGTTGTGGATGTACTGTACCTAAATGGCCATCCGAGCCCATTGCTCCTGGAGCGACCGGTGAAATTGAAGTGAGCTTTAACAGTACAGGCCGACAAGGTCGTCAGTCAAAGAGTGTTACTTTGGTTGCTAACACTACACCAAACACCAAAATTCTTCAGATCACTTCTGAGGTATTGGTACCTGAAACAGCAGAATAATTATGTTACAAATATTTTTACAAGCAGCGGGTGGCGGAATAGGTAGCTTTTTACCTTTTATTCTGATCATCGTAGTCTTTTACTTTTTCATGATTCGTCCGCAAATGAAGCGGCAGAAAGATGAAAAGAGTTTCCGATCGGATATTCGCAAAGGACAGCGCGTTGTTACCAACGGAGGGATGCACGGTAAAATCGTAGAAATGAACGATGCGCACATTACCCTTGAAGTTCAAAACGGTATTAAGATTAAAATGGAGCGCGGTTCAATTTCTAAAGAAATGAGCGCTCAATACATTAAAACCGAAGACAAAAAGGCGGAAAAGAAAATTGCTTCGAATAAAGAATCAAAAGAAGAGGCAGAAGAAAAATAAGCTGCTCCATTCTTAAAGCTTTCTTGAAAACGAGTCCCACTGTCGGACTCGTTTTTTATTTTAGCCTATGGCATTACCTAAACGCACTTCTTCGATTACTCGCTGGCTACAAGACGACAGTAAAAGAAGTGTATTCATAATTTGTGTCGCTTTATCTGCGGTATTTTGGATGTTGAGTAAGCTCTCCAGACAATATTCCACCCTCGTCAATATTCCCGTACATTTTGAAAACCTGCCCAATGATCGATTATGGCTGGTTTCACAAGATCTACAGCTAAATATGGAGGTCGAAGCTTATGGTTTTGATTTGATAGGTTACCGTTGGCGAAATCGAAGATCGGTTTCGCTTGACTTTTCGAAAATTGATCTACGACAACGCAAAAATGAAAGTAATCGAGCGTATTTAACTACCTCCGATTTAAGATCGATGATCACGGAAAGCCTGAATGGTTCCGCTATTGTTCGAACGGTGAGTCCCGATACGCTTTATTTTCCTTTCGCCCTTCGGGCGGATAAGTCATTGCCCGTAATTATACAGTCCGATCTCAATTTCAAACCCGGTTTCGAAGCAACGGCAGATTGGATTGTTCAACCGAACGAAATCCTCGTATCGGGCCGCGAGGCCCTAATCGATACCCTTAGCAGAATTAGGACCCAGCTTATTTCTCAACGTGAAATTGACGATTCCTTAGTTTTAACACTGGGCTTGGAGGCTCTTGATAGTACGATTTTGTTTGCCCCTAGCGAAGTCCGAGCCGTACTTCCTGTAGAACAGCATACGGAGGCAGAATACCTTGTTCCCGTTCAGTTAATAGGTGTCCCCGATTCCCTTTCGCTCAGGGTGTTTCCGAAAGAAGTTCGCGTCCTCTGTCGCGTACCACTATCCCGTTATAAAACCCTTTCATCCGACGATTTTACTCTGACACTCGATTTTTCGACAATTGAAAAAGCGAACGGAGAAAAAGTTCGACCCGAATGGACCGTTTGGCCCGATCAAGCGAAGAAGATTCGATTGGATCCAGAAAGGCTCGAATACTTAATGGTTCAGAAATGATAAAGGTAGGACTCACAGGTGGTATTGGAAGCGGTAAGTCTACTGCTGCCCGTGTTTTTGAACAGCTCGGTATTCCAGTTTATAACTCCGATGAGCGGGCGAAAGAGCTTTATCATTCCGATCCGATTTTGAAAAAGGAAGTTGTACAGTTACTCGGGTCAGAAGCCTATCAGGAGGGCCAATTGAATAAAGCGTGGGTTGCCGAAAGGGTGTTTGAAGACAATGAGTTACTCAGTAAGTTGAACGCACTTGTTCATCCGGCCGTAGGCCGTGATTTTTATGCATGGACGCAGCGGAATTCGAATGCGCCCTACCTAATGAAAGAAGCGGCCATATTGTTTGAATCGGGTGCTTATTTGGCGATGGACGCGGTAGTTCACGTTTATGCTCCCTTGGAAATTCGCATTGCACGCGTAATGAAACGCGATGGAGTAAGTAGGGCCGATGTGCTTGCTAGAGTAGATAAGCAATGGACCGATGAGCAAAGGCGCGAAGGAAGTCAATTCGAAATTGTAAACGACGGTCGTTCATTAATGGTCCCACAAATTCTCAGCATTCATGAAAATATTATCCGCAGATCAAATTCGTGAGGCCGATCGTGTGACCATCGAAAACGAGCCGATAAAATCAATCGACCTGATGGAGCGCGCAGCTGCGGCTGTGGTCGATCGATTACAAATTGTATTTGAACAAGATATATCCTTTGTTATTTTTTGTGGCAAAGGAAATAATGGTGGCGATGGGCTTGCAATTGCAAGGCAATTGAATGCACTTGGATTTGAAGCAAGAGTCGTCGTTGTAAACCATCGCGAGAATGGATCTCTTGATTTTGAAGTCAATCTAAAAAGAGCCTCCAAAGTTGAATTTTGGAATCCGGGAGATTCAATCCCCAATGTTGAATCCAATGCCGTTTGTATTGACGCGCTTCTCGGTACCGGACTTGAGCGCCCTCTTGAAGGTTTTCTGGCAGAGGTGGTGCAGTTCATTAATTCATTGGAGCAATTTGTGTTGGCCATCGATATGCCTACTGGACTGTTTGCGGACTTCAATAGCGATAATGATCTTTATTTGGCCCTTCGGGCCGATGCGACCTTCACCTTCCAAGCTCCCAAACGCGCTCAATTGCATCCCTTAACCGCTCCTTTTTGTGGATTTTTAGAGGTTTTGGATATCGGACTGGATGCGAATTATATGGAATCAGCATTGACCTCAGACTATTGGGTGAACGAGTCGCTGGCTCAAGAACTTTACAGACCCAGAAATCCCTTCGGATATAAAAACACTTTCGGACATTCCTTGCTTTGTGTGGGCTCTAAAGGGCACTACGGGGCAGGATTAATAGCTGCGAAGTCGTGCTTGCGCGGCGGAACAGGATTGCTTACCTGTCATGTTCCCAAAACCGCAGAAATGCTTTTTCAGCAATCTGTTCCCGAATCCATGGTTTCTACCGATGAGGAAGAGGGATATTTATCTACCCTTCCCATTTCGCTTTCTTTCGCTGCCATTGGACTCGGACCTGGAATTGGAACCCATGATGATACAGCTCGATTCGTTCAAAATGCAATCCGATCCGCTTCGTGTCCCTTCGTGTTTGATGCCGATGCCTTGAATATTTTGGCCGAGAATATGACTTGGTTATCGTTCATCCAAAAGGTGCCCATTCTCACGCCGCATCCTGGGGAATTTGAACGTTTAAGTGGCGTTTCTTTTGAAGAGGATCAACTGTCGGCCGCCACAGAATTCGCGGTGAATAATAATTGCGTACTTGTTTTAAAAGGTGCGCCCACGGTGGTAGCATTACCAAACGGAGCAATTTATTACAATAGCACCGGAAATGTAGGTCTCGCCGCAGGCGGCAGTGGAGATGCCTTACTCGGTTTAATTACCAGCTTGCGAGCGCAAGGATATGGAGCGGCGGAATCGGCAATCTTGGGCGTATACATTCATGGTAGGGCCGCAGACCTCGCCCTTGAAGAGCAAAGTGAAGAGAGTATGTTGGCCACTGATTTGCCCAACTATTTTGGCGCTGTATTCAAGGAATTAAATTTTCTTCAATAGAATAGCGACATTTTTTGATTGTCGTGCAACGCTGCCTTTTTTTCATCGTCTTTAGTATGTAAATCTATTGGAAAACGACCTGTTGAACCCACAAGATCACTTAATCGAACAATGCCGTGATGGCGATTCAAGAGCTCAGTTGGAGCTGTACAATCGCTATTCCAAAGCGATGTATAATTGTTGTCGTCGATTGCTCAACGACGAACAAGATGCGGAAGATATGATGCAAGAGGCCTTTATGAAGGCGTTTCAGCGAATGGATCAGTTTTCTGGGAATGTGTCTTTCGGAGCATGGTTAAAGAAGATTATGATACACCAGTGCTTAGATCATATTAAGAGACAAGAAATTGATTGGATTTCAACGGAAGACACAAGTCATTTAGCCATTGAGGAAGAAGCTATGGATCACGGGTCTTATGAAATGGACAGGGTTTACAAAGCGATCAACGCCCTCCCGGGCGGATATAAAATGATTTTGAGCTTGTATCTACTTGAAGGGTACGATCATGAAGAAATTGCGCAAATATTAGAGATTGACCCCGGAACAAGCCGATCTCAATATGCGAGAGCAAAAAATAAACTAAAAGGAATTCTAAAAGAACGCACTTATGTCTGATCCATTAGAGGATTTTATTCGGGATAACCGCGCGTCTTTTGACCGGGATTATCCGCCGATAAACCACCAAAAAAGGTTCGAAAAAAGGTTGGCGAATCCAAAATCTAAGTCGTCAAAGAACAATGAACGCCTGTCGAATCCGGCCTATACGCGCTTGAAAAAAGTGCTGTACACTGCTGCCGCGGCTGTACTTGTTTTCGGAGCCGTATTCATTTATCAGAATTACAATTTAGTGCCGGTTCAAGAGCAGTTGGTCGGTGATCAAAGTATGTATTTGGAAGAGATTTCTTCTGAAATGGCCCAGGTAGAGGATTACTACAGAAGAACCATTTTGACGAGAAAGGAGGAGCTTCAGAAAATGCCTGGAGCAGAAGACTATATTCTCCAAAGCTACTTCTCGGAACTCGATGAACTCGAATTGGCTTATGAAGATTTATCGAAGAGCCTGGCTCGGAATTTTAGCGACGAGCGAATTATCAACGCCATGATCGAGAATTACCGTGACCGCATTGAGGTGCTCGAAGCGCTAACCAAACAACTTCAAACTTTAAACGAACAGAAAAATTACTCCAATGAAAACGCTTAACACACGACTTATAGCCTTATTGCTGGCCTTAGCTCCATTGAGCATCGCGGCACAAGAATTGAAAAAAGAATTCAATCGCACATTTGCCACGACGAGTGAATCGAAATTAATGATCGCGAATAGCTTCGGAGAAATTCAAATGGAGCAATGGGAGGGGAATGAGATCAAAATTGACGCCGTAATCAGAATTGAAGGGAATTCAGAAAAAGCGGTGAAGGAGGCCATGGAAAAAATGGATATTGAATTTACTCAGGAAGGGAATCGAGTGATGGTCCGGACCCAAAACAAATGCAATTGCGGAAACAAAATCAAGGAGTTCAGTATCGATTATAAAGTAAAGGTGCCTTCAGGAATTGCCGTGAGCTTGAGGAATTCTTTTGGTGATGTATTCGTTCAAGGACACGATGGACCTGTTGAACTAGAAGTAGAGCACGGAGATTTTAAAATCCGAAACTTGTCTCACGAGGCTAATTTTGTGAAGCTTTCTTTCGGTGATGGTCAAGCACGCGATATTAACCGGATGGATGTACGAATTCAACACAGCGATTTTAATGCGGAGAATGTAGAGCAATTGCGGGCTTATATTCAATTCAGTGACGTAGAGCTAGAGAATATCACCGAACTGTATAAAGAACTAAGGATTCAGCACAGTGACGTAAACATAGATGTTTCGGGTTCTCAATGGAATAAAATGATCATGGATTTTGACTTTTCGGACGTCGACCTTCAAGTTTCTAGTACCGCAAAAATGCGCATGGAAGTAGAATCGAGCTTCGGTGATGTAAGCGCTCCTTCAGCCATGAATGTTCAGAAGAAGGAAAACGGTTTCAATACAGATTACTACCGAGTTTCTATGAATGGCGATGATGCGCCTATTTCCCAAGTCTCATTAAGTCACTCCGATTTATCGCTGTCGATACGCTAAAAAGAAGTTGATTATTAAAAGTTAAAAGACGTTCTAGAGATCTTCAACTGGTCCTTTTCCTTGTCGGATTAGGACCGGTTCTGTTCCAGAGCAATCGATTATAGTACTCGGTTCATTAGCCCCCATTCCACCGTAAACCGTAATGTCCACCATGTTTTTATAGCGTTCGTGAATTAATTCCGGATCAGTGGTGTATTCCACAACATTATCGCGATCGTGAATTGAGCTAACGGCAATAGGATTACCTAACGCCTCTACAATGGCTCGCGGCACTCCATTGTCTGGAATTCGAATACCGACCGTTTTTTTCTTGTGTTGGAATAGCTTCGGAATTTTATTCGTTGCATTAAGAATATAAGTGTAGGGCCCTGGGAGTGTTCTTTTAAGCAGCTTATACACAGATGTTGGAATGGGCCGTGTGTAGTCGGACAGCATAGATAAATCGTTAAAAACAATGGAGAAATTAGCCTCTTCCAGCTTGGTTCCTTTAAGAAAGGCCAGCTTTTCCATTGCCTTGGTCTGACTCAAATCACATGCAAAAGCGTAAATAGAATCAGTAGGTATAATAACAATTCCGCCCGATTTTAAGGTTTCAACAACTTTTTCAAGCGCTTTCCCTTGCGGATTCTCAGGGTATATTTTCAGGAGTTCGGACATAGTGTAAGGGGTTAAAAAAGGGACTTCTAATCGCTTAAAAGTCCCTCAGTCTTCTCCCTAAAGTAAGAATTCTTTTATGAATTTCCCTTAGCGTGGTCCGCTAAAAATTGAGCAAGGCCACTTTCTGTTAAGGGGTGTTTGAATAATGCGGCTATTGCACTCAATGGCGAGGTAATTACATCCGCTCCAATTAAGGCACAGTCTTTAATATGCATTGGGTGGCGAATGCTGGCAGCCAGTATTTCTGTTTCATAACCGTAGTTGTCAAAAATGATGCGAATATCCTCGATCAATTGTAAGCCATCTGTTGAAATATCATCTAAACGACCTAAGAACGGGCTTACGTAGCTAGCGCCGGCTTTTGCGGCGAGCAAAGCTTGGGTTGCGCTGAAAATTAGTGTGCAATTCGTGCGTATGCCTTTATCCGTGAAGTGCTTAATAGCTTTTACCCCTTCCCGAATCATAGGTACTTTAACAACAATTTGTTCGTGCAAGGCAGCGAGTTTTTCTCCTTCTTCCACAATGCCAGCGAAATCGGTAGCCACCACTTCCGCGCTCACATCACCATCAACAATGTTACAAATGTCAATGTAGTGTTGGATAATGTTCTCTTGACCAGTAATGCCTTCTTTGGCCATTAAAGACGGATTCGTAGTTACGCCGTCTAGGATTCCTAAATCCTGGGCTTCTCGAATTTGATTAAGATTGGCGGTATCGATAAAAAATTTCATGAATTGGGTATTAAAATAGGGTGTAAAGGTACAATTTTATGGTGCTTCTTTCGCTTGTAATTGTGCGCGTTTGAGGAATTGATAGAGCGCTAAGATGAGCAGAATGTGGCCTATATCGTTGTGGTTGAACCATTGAGAAAAGCCGAGCTTTAAGGCGGCAATTATGCCCGAGGCTACTAAGATGGATAACGCGATAAAGAATTCTTTTTTTCCCGCTGAAGGCCGATCAAATAAGAGGTGTAAAGGCAGTACATAACCCAGAAGTCCAACGGCTGTACCAATACCTACTGCCGCAAAACTCAAGGTATTGAAAATTGCAACCGTATAAAGGATGATAAAAACGAATGGAGTCCATTCCCAAAACCTCCTTACTCCGCGGGCTCGGAAGAATTTATTGGATGCGAGCATAAAGAAGAATGTCGAAAGTCCACTGAGTAACCAAGGAAGTCGATGGAATGCTCTTCCATATTCGTAGTTGAACGCGTGGGCAAATCCACCCGTGAGGGTGGATAACCCCATGAGGATAAAGAATATCGAATAATACTTAGCAAGGCTGTTGCCCGTCTTTATAAGGCGGTTTGCGAAGATAAAAGCGAAAAGCGTGATTAGCCAATCCGTAAGTACGGTAGTAGGCTCTTGGACGCGCAATCCGAGGACCATAATTTCAGGAATTTGCTCCATGTCCGATTCGAAAGCTATAAGGTTCTATGGGTATAGTGGGCGCCCGAAAATACGAAAATCTGCGTTTTTACTGAGCTGGGAAAGTAGGGGGTAAAAAAAAGGAGCAAGCTACTCACATCGCGTCGCTACAACCTCTTACCCTTGCTGTCTTCCGACCCTGGGGGATTCAGAGGGAGCTAACCGTATGAGACTTGCCCCTTAAGCGTGCAAAGGTAAGGAAATAGTTGGTTATATTTGCCCGTCACCAAAACCTATTATTATGAATCAGGACATGAAAAAGATCATCCAGAACTACGGATTAATTGTAGCTGGAATTGGAATTCTGTATACAGCGATCGCTTATTTAACAGGTAATCCGGGCTTATTCACGGTGTGGTACTTAGGCTTGAGCGTAGGTGTATTAGGTATTGTGATTGAAATTATTGGGGTTACTAAATACAAGGCGAGTCAAGGTGGTTTTATGTCCTTTAAAGAAGGGTTTACCGTATATTTTATGGTCGCATTGGTTGCAACCTTTGTAAGTACGCTCTTTTCACTATTGATTTTCAACGTGGTTGACCCAGAGTTTGCTGAACTAGTAAACAACGAAATCCTCGAAACCACAATCTCTCGCATGGAAGGTTTTGGAACACCTGAAGAGGTTATTAAGCAAACCATGGAGCAAATGGAAGAGTCGGGCGGGCAATTCACTGCAACTAATCAATTAAAAAGCTTTGCCTATGCAATGATTTTTAATGCGATTATCGCTTTAATCGTTGCCGCGTTCACCAAAAAAACACGTCCATTATTTATGGACGACGAAGAAACTACGGCCGAGGCCTAAAACGTATCCTATTGGATTTATCTGTTGTCATACCCCTTTTAAATGAAGACGAGTCGTTACCCGAACTCGCCACATGGATCGATCGTGTTTGCGTCGCCCACGGAATTACCTATGAAATCATTTTCGTCGATGACGGATCAACCGATCAATCGTGGAAAGTTATTCAGGAGTTGCGATTAGAAATCCCTTCTGTTAAAGGAGTGCGTTTTCGACGGAACTATGGAAAATCCGCGGCACTTAATGTGGGTTTCGGCCTAACGGCCGGAAACGTGGTGATCACCATGGACGCCGATTTACAAGATTCTCCGGACGAGATTCCGGAACTCATGCGTCTCATCACAGAAGAGGGCTACGACCTGGTCTCCGGTTGGAAAAAGAAACGACACGACCCACTTACGAAAACAATTCCTACGAAACTCTTTAACTGGGCAACACGTCGGATTTCCGATATCAAGCTGCACGATTTCAACTGCGGTCTTAAATCGTACCGAGGCGAAGTAGTCAGAAATATAGAAGTCTACGGGGAAATGCATCGCTATATTCCGTTCTTGGCGAAGAATGCCGGATTTAGCAAAATCACTGAAAAAGTCGTTCAACATCAAGAACGGAAATACGGAAAAACGAAGTTCGGACTCGATCGTTTTATTAACGGTTATCTCGATTTACTATCTCTTTACTTTATCTCCAGGTTCGGTAAAAGACCGATGCACTTTTTCGGTTTACTCGGTTCCATGATGTTTTTCATTGGTTTCCTTTCTTCTGCCTGGATTGGCGGATATAAGCTATGGGCACTGAGCCAGCATATGAAGCCGGGTTTAGTAACCGATAACCCTTGGTTCTACATTGCTCTTACAACCATGATCATTGGTTCCTTACTCTTCCTAACTGGATTTGTAGCGGAAATGGTGCACCAGAATAACGGAGACAGAAATAATTACAACGTTTCGGAAAAAGCAGGGTGGTAACCCATGAAGTCACCTCAATTATCTTTTATTGTTCCCGTCTACAACCGGCCCGATGAAGTGCGTGAGCTATTAACGAGTTTAGCGGATCAAACGGATAGCGATTTCGAATTAGTATTAGTTGAAGATGGTTCGTCTATCCCGAGTAAATCGGTGGTCGACGAGTTCTCAAAGAACCTGGCCATTCGCTACTTTTTTAAGGAAAATGAGGGACCATCCATTGGTAGAAATTACGGCATCAAAGAAGCTAAAGGCGATTATTTTTTATTCGTTGATTCCGATTGTATTCTGCCTCCACACTACGTTGAAACCGTTCGCTCTTTCCTAAATGTGAATCCTGAAGTGGATGCTTTTGGCGGCCCTGATCGGGCCGATGCCAAATTCAACACCCTCCAAAAAGCGATTAGTTATTCCATGACTTCCTTTTTCACCACCGGAGGTATCCGAGGTGCGAAAAAGCAAGTCGATAAGTTTTATCCACGTTCCTTTAACTTGGGTTTTTCGCGAAAAGTATACGAGCAAATTGGCGGTTTCCCCGATACCAAATTACATCCCGGAGAAGACATGATTCTGGCGATCGAAATCATAAAGAACGGATACAAAACGGCCCTCATCTCTAAAGCCTACGTTTTCCATAAACGCCGTACTAGCTTGACTCAGTTCAAGCGCCAAGTATTCCGATTCGGTTTCGTTCGATATGTTATTTCTTTGATGTATCCGGAAACATTCAAAATGTTCTTCACCATTCCCACCTTTTTAACTCTGGGTTTCTTTTTCGCGCTCATTATGGGCCTCGCGGCCCGATTCGAATTCGCCTTCCTCTACCTCGTGTATTTCGGATTGGTATTTATAGATGCCTCAATCAAGAATAAATCGTTAATCGTTGGTGCCGCCTCGGTCATCACCACGGCGGTCCAGATTTACGGCTACGGAACGGGCTTTCTGTTTTCCATTTTCAAAAAGCGCCAAATGGGAAAAGACGCGTTTTTGACATGGGCCGAATCCTATCGCGGATAGCCCTATTCGGTAACCACATTTCTTCGCTATCTTTGCCCCCATGAAAAAAATCATCTCTTGGTTAATTCGCAATGTCCCGCGTCGTCATCTTCAACGAGTTAGCCACATTGGCCTTCGAATCATTTCTGTTTTTTATAGAGGAAACAACGTCGAATGTCCGGTAATTGGCAAAACGTACCGCAAGTTTCTTCCCTACGGAAGATTGAACCCTAGAGATAATGCACTTTGCCCAGATTCGCTCTCGCTCGAACGCCACCGTTTGTTGTGGCTGTACTTTAAAGAACGAACCAACCTGTTCACGGAACAAGTTCGCTTTTTACACGTCGCTCCAGAGCTGTGTTTTATGGATCACTTTGAAGAGGCACCGAACATCGAGTACATAACAGGAGACATCGAATCGCCACTTGCCAAAGTGAAAATGGATCTTCACGATATTCCTTTTCCTGAAGATAGCTTTGATATGGTCGTTTGTAATCATGTAATGGAACACGTAGAAGACGATCTTCAGTGCATGCGCGAAATTCGCCGCGTTTTAAAACCGGGCGGATGGGCCATCATGCAGGTCCCGCAGGACTACGATCGCGCCGAGACACTCGAAGATCCTACGATCACGGACCCAAAAGAACGCGAACGGATTTACTGGCAAGATGACCACGTCCGTTTGTATGGGCGCGATTATGGACAGCGTTTGGCGAAGGCAGGATTCCATGTTAAAGAAGATCAATTCCTTGAAGAATTAGGTGCGGAACAAAGACGGTATTACGCGCTTCCGAAAAGGGAAATCATTTATTTCTGCACGAAATAAGCGCTCCGAAGCGTTTCTTGAGGGTAGCCCTCAATAATATTTTAAGACGCAATTTTCCAGTAATTCCCCCACTCCAGACTCCAGATGGTCAATCGAGGGAACCCAACCGAATTACGTACTTTTGTACCGTGAATATGAAGCACTTACTCCTTTTATTCCTCGCCCTCTCGAGCGGATGCGTACTCGCTCAACCCACTTATAATAAGTTGGATGAAGAGGGGCGTCGTCACGGTGTCTGGCAAAAGGATTTTCCAGAAGGCGGAACGCGATACCGAGGAACTTTTGAGCACGGAAAAGAAGTAGGCACGTTTACTTTCTTTTATCCCGACGGGAAACCAGCCGCAATAAAGGAATACGGAAAAGGAATAGGTGATTGCTACGCTACCATGTACCACGTGGGCGGGAAATTATTCGCTCAAGGGAGCTACGTCGATACGTTTAAGGTAGGGTTATGGAACTACTGGGACGTACAAGGGAATTATGTAGCTCGTGAGAACTATATACAAGGTCTTCAACAAGGTCCTCAATACAGTTTTTATATCGATTCCACCGTAGCCGAAATCACTCATTATGAAAAAGGTATGCTCGAAGGGCCCTGGTCTATTTACTTTGAAGACGGCACGCTAAGGGCAAAAGGGTCATACAAAAACGATGCACTTGAAGGAGTGGCCGAATACTACAATCCCGAAGGTGGAATGGACAGTAAAGGGAAGTATGTCAATGGATTGAAAGAGGGTTGGTGGATTTTCTACGAGAACAAAAAACCAATCCGAAAGGTTAGGTATCACAGAGGAAAGCAGGAAGAAGCGGAGGAATTATAATGGCACGAGTAGTAGTAGGATTAAGTGGTGGAGTAGATAGTAGCGTGGCTGCTCATTTGTTAATTGAGCAGGGTCATGAAGTGATTGGTCTGTTCATGCGGAATTGGGTCGATGAAAGCGTGATTATCGACGCCGAATGCCCTTGGGTAGAAGATTCGAACGATGCCATGCTCGTTGCCGAGAAATTAGGAATACCCTTTCAGGTCATCGACTTATCAGAAGAATATAAGGAACGCATCGTCGACTATATGTTTTATGAGTACGAGCACGGTCGCACCCCCAACCCCGATGTACTCTGCAACAGAGAAATTAAATTCGACACTTTCCTCAAAGCGGCGCTTAAGTTAAAGGCTGATTTTGTCGCAACCGGTCACTACTGTCGTAAAATGACTACCCTCGACGAAAACAATAAACCAATCCATCATTTATTGAAAGGCCTCGATCCCAATAAGGATCAGAGCTATTTCCTTTGCCAATTAAATCAAGATCAGCTCAGCAAGGCATTATTTCCGATCGGGCATCTTGAAAAGCCGGAAGTTCGCCGAATAGCGGCCGAATTGGATCTCGTGACCGCCGATAAAAAAGACAGTCAAGGATTGTGCTTTATAGGAAAGGTTCGATTGCCCGATTTTTTACAGCAGCAATTAAAACCCAAAAAAGGGCAAATTATCGAGATTCCTATCGACGCGCAGGTGTACGAAAAGGCGCATCGGGCCGAAGGCCCCAATTGGCTCCAAGAAAGTTCTAAAGCCTTTCGCTATACCCTAGATGATGGTAAAGTGATTGGCGAGCACCAAGGAGCGCATTATTTTACTGTGGGTCAGCGCAAAGGACTGGCGGTAGGAGGTACAAAGGAACCCCTTTTCGTGGTCGGGACAGACGTAAACGAAAATGTAATCTACACGGGTCAAAGTCATGAGCATCCCGGATTGTGGAGGTATGGACTGTTTATCAAGAATGAAGAAATTCATTGGGTGCGGTCCGATCTAGCTCTCGAAGTAGGTGACGAAATGGAAGTAAATGCGCGGTTTAGGTACCGTCAACCGCTCCAAAAAGCGAAACTTTACCGGACAGAAGATGGAATGTACGTGATCTTCGAAGAGCGTCAGAGCGCCATTACGCCGGGTCAGTTCGCCGCGTGGTATATTGGTGACGAACTCCTTGGTTCAGGTGTAATAAATGAATAAATGAAACGAATACTCCTGGTTGTTGCCGTTTTTCTATTCTTGAGGCTAAGTGCTCAAGAAACAGGCAAAGCTTGGGTGTATTTCGCTGATCGGGGGGCTGTTTCTGAAAGGATAGAATCCGTTGAGGCGCATTATTCAGCGGCGTCTATCGACCGGCGTTCGCGTCAAGGAATCGATTGGCAAGCCAGTGACCTTCCTGTTTTACCGGAGTATCTTCAGGCCCTTCGGGCCGATGGTTTAACGATCGTTCACACCTCACGATGGTTAAATGCAGTTTCTGTTCGTTTAGACGAAAATTTCGAAAGATGGAGCCGAAGGAGCAAGCCCGATTTTGTGTCGAGAGTAGAACCCGTCAAAGGATGGGAGAACGCAAAGCCCGAACCCGAAGCGCGAGTAGAACTAAAGAGTACACTTGAGTTAAACCCGAACGAGTACGGCGATGCTCGCCAGCAAATTGAAATGATTCACGGTCTCGATTTGCACGCGGCCGGACTCAAAGGTGGAGGAATGCGCATTGCTATTTTGGATGCCGGATTCAATAGGGCCGATAGTATGGAGGTGTTCGATTACATTCGATCGCGCAACCTTGTGCTCGGAGTTCATGATTTCGTCGATGGCGGCGATTCGGTGTATGTTTCCAGTAATCACGGGACCTATGTTTGGTCGATCATGGGCGCGTATTTACCTCAATTGATGATTGGTACGGCTCCCGATGCTGGTTATTTTTTGCTTCGGACCGAAGATGTGAATTCTGAAACAACCGTAGAAGAAGATAATTGGGTGGCCGGTGCCGAATGGGCCGATAGTGCCGGAGCTGATTTAATTAATTCCAGTTTAGGATATACTCGATTCGATAACAATCAAGGTTATACCTACGAAGATATGGATGGCAATACTACGGTCGTTACACGTGGTGCCGATGCCGCTGCTTCTAAAGGCATTTTAGTAGTGAATAGCAACGGAAATTACGCTCAATCTGATTGGGTTTATATGGGGGCTCCGGCCGATGGAGACAGTGTTTTTTCCATTGGAGCTGTAGACCGTGAAGAACAATATGCTTCATTTAGTTCTCTTGGGCCTACGTTCGATGGGCGATTAAAACCCAATGTTTCGGCTTTGGGCGAGCAAACAACCATTGCTTTGTCCAATGGCAATACGACAAGAGGAAATGGCACCTCCTTTTCTGCTCCCGTGATTTGCGGTATGACAGCTGCTTTGTGGGCGGCGCATCCTTTCCGGAACAATTGGGAAATCATGAAAGCGGTGGAGAAAAGTGCGCATCTGGCCGCTAGGCCAAACAACCAATTGGGAAATGGAATACCCAATTACGCCCTGGCAAATGAGTTGCTCACATATGGCGGTGAAAACGTGCCAACGGTAAGGAATCCATGGATCATTTATCCGAATCCATTCATTGACGAATTGAACATCGTTTTACAGACTGAAGTAGGCGAGGAGGCTATTTTCCGTTTGTCGACGATGAATGGAAAGCGAATTTCCGATGTAGCTTTTGGCGGCGATTATTTTCTTCGGTTATCTTTACCTCCCGACCTTCCGGCCGGAACCTATTTGCTCGAGTGGTGGCAAAACGGTGAGCGGAAGGCGGTAGAAAAAGTAATCCGAGGAAATGGAAACGAATAGAATCACACAACTTTTTGGAATAGAACTCCCCATTATTCAAGCGGGAATGATTTGGTGTTCGGGCTGGAAACTAGCCAGTGCGGTAAGTAATTCGGGTGGACTCGGAATAATTGGCGCTGGTAGTATGTATCCGGATATTCTGCGAGAACATATTCAAAAGTGCAAGCGAGCGACAAACAAACCATTCGCAGTAAACGTGCCAATGCTTTATCCCGATATAGAGCAGTTAATGCGCATCATCGTTGAAGAAAAAGTGCCTATTGTATTTACTTCGGCCGGAAATCCAAAAACATGGACTGCGCTTTTAAAAGAACAAGGAATTACCGTGGTGCATGTGGTGAGCAACGTTCGCTTTGCATTAAAGGCCCAGGAAGCTGGGGTTGATGCGGTAGTGGCAGAAGGCTTTGAAGCTGGAGGGCACAACGGCCGAGAGGAGACCACTACGCTTTGCTTGATTCCCATGGTGAAATCGGCGGTTGGGATTCCGGTCATTGCCGCGGGTGGCATTGGAAGTGGAAAAGCGATGGCAGCTGCGTTTTGCCTTGGAGCGGAGGGGGTTCAAATAGGAAGTAGGTTTGTAACGAGCAACGAAAGTTCGGCTCATATAAACTTTAAGGAAACAGTTGTTCAAGCACAGGAAGGTGCAACTACACTTACGCTTAAAGAGTTAGCACCCGTGCGGTTAATAAGGAACAAATTCTTCGATGAGCTTCAAGAGGCCTATGCACGATGCGCTTCGGTTGAAGAGCTCAAGACTATTTTGGGGAGAGCACGGGCAAAAAAGGGCATGTTCGAGGGAGACTTGGACGAAGGAGAGTTGGAGATCGGACAGGTTAGTGGAAGCATCAACAAAGTACTTCCCGCCGCGGATATAGTTGCCGAAATATGGGAAGAGTTCCAGGCGGTGAGTGGCCAAATGAACCAATATTCCAAAAACTAGCCTTTTGAAATCGAGCAATTTTTTGAAAACGCTCGGGCCGGGAATTCTATTTGCTTCGGCGGCCATCGGTGTGAGTCATTTGGTGCAGAGTACCAGGGCTGGCGCGTCTTACGGGTTTTTGCTCTTGGGAGCTGTGCTTGTGGCCAACGTCGTGAAATTCCCATTTTTTGAATTCGGATCGCGCTATGCGGTTTCTACCGGAACATCCTTATTAGCTGGCTACCGGAAAATAGGAAAGTGGGCTGTATACGTATACCTACTGATAACGCTCGGCTCTATGTTCGTAGTTACGGCCGCGGTAAGCTTCGTTTGCGCGGGAATACTTACCAATTTATTGGGTCTTACCATTTCAGTCGTTCAAATGTCCGGCGTCCTTTTTATGGGTGTTGTAGCCCTGCTTTTGATCGGACGTTATAGCGCGCTTGACGGATTTCTCAAAGTAGTTTCTATTTTCCTATTGCTCAGTACCCTTGCCGTTTTTGTAGTGACCTTGATGAATGGACCCGTAGCCGATCACGCAAGTATAGCGTCGCCCGGGTTATGGGAGGTTTCGACGCTTTCTTTTACGATCGCCCTCATGGGTTGGATGCCCACCGCCGTAGATTTGTCCGTTTGGAACAGCTTGTGGACCCTCGCTCGAATGAAGCAAACGGGTTACAAACCTACGGTGCGCGAAGTATTATTCGAGTTTCGATTGGGGTATATAATTTCGGCGCTATTGGCTGTATGTTTCCTGACTTTGGGCGCTTATTTAATGTACGGAACCGGGGAAGTTTTTTCTGATTCGGCCATCGCATTTGCCGATCAAATCGTGTCTCTTTATACTCATACGCTAGGCGAGGGAGTACGCTGGATAATTGCTATTTCGGCGTTTTCGGTAATGTTGAGTACAACCATTACGGTATTCGATGGTTACGCCCGAACACTTCGTGAAATTGCCATTCAAATTCGAGAGCGACCGCTTCCGAAATCGTTTTCGCCACTTTTTTTAATCGGCCTAGCGGCCGGAAGTTTTGTTATTATCGCATTTTACGTCACCTCACTAAAGTCACTAGTCGATTTCGCAACCACCTTGAGTTTTGTGATCGCCCCCGTCATTGCCTATCTTAATTTGAAGGCAATGACGGGGGCGGAGGTGAATGGACCCGGAGCGCTGAACCGAGGATGGAGGATCTATGGTTGGATAGGAGTCATTCTATTGACGGCCTTTACACTTTGCTATTTGTTCGTGTTCGTTTTCTAAAGATGATTAGGGCTGCTTGAATCCTTTTTTGAACTAAAAAACGCGCTAACTATTTGTACCCTTGGGCTTTAAGTCACTGTTTCTAGATAACGATAGTAGCTTAGATGCGCCTTGTTTCGGTAATGAGCCAACGAAACTTTCCAACTTTTCGTTAATCCAAGTAACCCGTTCGGAACGGACCTAAATTGGGTTTAGGTAAAACTTGACCAATTGATTAACTTTACAGCTTGCTTGGCTCTAATTGACCTATCGAAACGCATGAAAAAATTACTCCTTTTATTGACCTTATCGGTCTTCTCTACTGGAGCATTTGCTTCCCACATCATGGGGGGTGAAATCACTTGGGAATGTCAGCCGTCTGGCGATTATATCTTTACTTTAAAAGTATATCGCGATTGTAACGGGATCCCTCAAAATACGGCTCCACAGTTATTAAATATTTGGAACTATACTGGTTTCCCGAATACCATCCTGTGTAATTTTGTTTCTCAAACCGATATCTCACCACCATGTGGTTTTCCTTGTAGCAACCCTGCCGCTGGATCGGCAGAAGAGTTTATTTACATTTCAAATCCAGTAACACTCACAGGAACACCCGGAGTCAATGGTTGGGTTTTTACTTGGGACGATTGTTGCCGAAATAGCGCTATTGATAATATAATTTTAGCGGGACCCGGTCCAACAGGACACACCCTCCGGGCCATCATGTATCCGTACACACCACCCTTGGGAACAGTACCAAATAATACAAGCCCTTGCTTCGACAGTTCGCCGGTTTTCTTGGAAAGTCCTGCTACTGTTTTGTGTACTGGTTTTAACTTCACGTACAATCAAAACGCCTTTGATGTTGATTTAGATTCTATTTACTACGATTGGGATACGCCACTCAGAGATAACCCTTGGCCGGCAACCACTTTTGCCTGGAATGCAGGGTATGCGTTCAATAACCCTTTTCCCGGCCCTACTCAGAACGCGAATAATACCGGAGCAACCTTAAATAACAATACAGGAGAGGTTTCTCTTCTTAACTACACGGCCGGAGCCTTTGTAAGCTGTGTACGGGTAGAGTCTTGGCGTTGTGGTCAGAAAATCTCAGAAGTTTTCCGTGATTTACAAACGACCTATTTGAGTGGAGGTGATTGCCCTTCACTTCCGGGCGGATTAACGAATAATCCCCCAGTCGTAACGATTTCGGCATCAACTTTTACCCAGGTATCACCGTCACTTTTTGTTGATACGGTATATGCAGGTCAGTCGGTATCTTTTAACATGCAGGCCTCGGATTTTGACCCGCAACCTGCCGGATCACCGAGCTCTATTCAGAATGTAACCATTGAAGCAACCGGAGCGCAGTTTGGTGCGGGTTTCACAAGTACAACCACAGGTTGCTTGCAGCCTCCTTGCGCGACACTGAACCCGCCGACTCCGATTACAAACCCAATTGGTTCGGCCACGACCTTTACTTGGAACACAGATTGTACCAACTTGAGTTACAGTAATGCTTGTGCAAGCAGTAATACCTATACGTTCTTATTGAGAGCGAAAGATGATTTCTGTAACGCCAATGCATTCTTCTACGGTACGTTTAACGTAACTGTTCTACCGGGAGCGAGTGATCCAGCGGATGCCAAGTGTATTCGTGTATTGCCAAATGGCGATATTGAACTCGACTGGACAGAGCCGGCAGATACGGGCCTCGTATTTAATGAATACTTTATTTACTATCAGCCTCCAGGTGGAGGTGGATTTGCAGTATTGGATAGTGTTCAAGATCCAACAATCACGTCCTATACGCATGTCAACCCAGGAGGACTCGGCTCATACCTTGTGCAATCGTCTACGGGGTGTGATTTCTTGAGTAATCCGAATGATACTATTTCGCCGATTGAGCTTACGGTTACAGCACCACCGCCAGGAAGCGTTGCCAATTTAGCATGGACGCCGCCGATGGATCCGTTACCTGCGTCGTACACCGGATATTACTATATCTATCGCGAATTTCCCGCGGGAAGTTGGACCTTAATAGATTCAACAACAACGACCACGTATTTTGATACGATCAACTTATGTGACGAGTTCATCAATTACAGAATTGAAACGCTAGACACATCTTTGTTTTGTAATTCAATTTCAAACGTAGATGGTGCTCAGTTAGCAGATTTAACTCCACCAGCTATTTCACAAGCAGATAGCGTAACGGTTGATATTAATAACAATTTGGCGAGTATTAGCTATCAGGCGACAACGGCTTCCGACGCAGTATACTACATTATCTACACCTGGGATCCGATTGGTATGGCTTGGAATCCACTTGATACCGTCTTTGACTTGAACCAAACGGTATACGTGAACCCCAACAGCAACGCGGCGAACGAGGCAGAAACCTACGGAGTCGCCGTAGTCGACAGTTGCGATAACCGTTCTCCCGTTTCCGATATTCACACCACGGTTCATTTATCAAATTATTTGGATGTCTGTACGTACACGGATAGTCTTTGGTGGAATGAATACGTCGGTTGGCCTATTGGTGGTTACGATATTTATGTGAGTGAAAATAGCGGTCCGATAACCCTACTCGGCTCAACGGTGCCCGGGGATACTACCTTCACACACGCAAACCTCACGCCATTCAGCAGTTACTGTTATTATATAGAAGTAACTGGTTTGGCTACCGAGACTTCTAGGTCTAATCAGTTGTGCATTTTTGCAGATGTTCCGCTTGCGCCTCAATACGAGTACATTAAATATGTGACCGTTGATATTACAGCTAATTTGGTCGATATGGAAGTGTTTGTAGACACGGCTGCTGACGTAATTGAACATCGGATAGAACGATCTTTTGGATTGGCCGGACCCTACAGCCAGGTGGGAATTGTTCCGCAGCCGCTAGGAACAGATGAGTTCGGATATCAAGACTTATCAGCTAACTTTAATCTTCAAGAATACTACTATCGAGTGGTTGCGGTTGATAGTTGTGGAGCGGATATACTCGTTTCTGATACTTCAAACACCATTCATTTAGGGGTGGCTGCCAATGCAAACCTCACAAATGAGCTAACTTGGAATGAGTATCGCTATTGGGAAGGAAGTGTTGAGTCGTACAACATTTACAGATGGATCGATCAAGTACCGAATTTAACGCCATTAGCCAATGTGCCTGCCGGAACCACTACATGGATCGATGATTTGAATTCTACATTTATTGGACAAGTTGGTCTTGGAGGATTTTGCTATTATGTTGAAGCCGTAGAAGGAGCTGGTAATCCTTATGGTTTCCTCGAGCTTAGTTCTTCGAACTTGGTTTGCGTGGAACAAAATCCGCGTATGTTTATTCCAAACGCATTCAACCCACTGAGTCCGATTCCGGAAAACAGTATTTTCCGTCCATCTGCCTTGTTTATCGATCAATATCCGTACGAAATGTCCGTATTTGATCGCTGGGGTAAACAACTTTTCTACACAACAACTTCGGCCGAGGGTTGGGACGGAACCTTTGAAGGCGAGGATCAACCGGGTGGAGTATATACCTATATTATTAAATATACGCCTGAAGATGGCGAAGAGCGAAGATATACGGGTTATGTAACCTTGATTCGTTAATCGCTCGTTTCTAAAAATCTTAAGAGGCCCGATTCATTTGAATGGGGCCTTTTTTATACAAGGAGGTCCGTTTTATTGCGGCTTCGCTTTATTCGGTAATCTTCCCTTGAGTGCCCCAACCTTACGGTTGGATTTCGTATCTTTGCGTGCAATTTAATCAATTGCAATTCCATCATGTCTTTATTGAATTCCAAGAATTTTATCGGTGAGGGCCTCACTTACGACGATGTGCTTCTCGTACCCAATTACTCAGACGTTCTCCCGAGAGACGTAAGTATTAGCACTCAATTCACGCGAAATATTCGATTAAACGTTCCAATAGTATCTGCTGCTATGGATACAGTTACGGAATCGAGCATGGCCATTGCAATGGCTCGTGAAGGAGGAATCGGCGTTCTTCACAAGAACATGTCTATTCAGGATCAAGCACGCGAGGTCAAAAAAGTAAAGCGCGCGGAAAGTGGAATGATTCTAGACCCCGTAACACTTCGAGAAAATGCCTTAGTTGCCGATGCGAAAAACATGATGCGCGAATTCAGCATTGGTGGGATACCAGTAGTTGACGGAGAAATGAATTTGGTCGGAATTGTTACGAACCGCGATTTGCGATTTGAGAAAAATGATGCTCGTCCCGTTACTGAAGTAATGACCAAAGAGAATTTAGTAACGACAAATGAAAATACTTCCCTCGAACAAGCGGAAGGTATTCTTCAAGAGCATAAAATTGAAAAATTACCTGTAATCAGCAAAGATGGAAAGCTCACAGGGTTAATTACCTATAAAGACATTATTAAACAAAAAGACCAACCGAACTCGAGCAAGGATGAGTACGGTAGATTGCGCGTTGCAGCCGGAGTGGGAGTAACGGGCGACGTTTTAGAACGCGTTGAGGCATTGGTGAATAATAATGTCGATGCAATTGTTGTTGATACAGCTCATGGACACTCAAAAGGAGTAGCGGAAGTAGTTCGAGAAATTAAAAAAGTATACCCAAATCTAGATATCGTTGTTGGGAATATTGCTACTGCCGAAGCAGCAAAATTTTTAGTCGAAGCCGGTGCGGATGCAGTGAAAGTGGGCATAGGACCTGGGTCAATTTGTACTACACGCGTAGTAGCCGGTGTTGGAGTTCCTCAGCTTACGGCTGTAAATATTGTTTCTAAAGCTATTGAAGGCAGCGGAGTGCCTGTGATTGCCGATGGCGGTATCCGTTATACAGGTGATATTGTAAAAGCCCTAGCGGGCGGAGCACACACGGTTATGCTCGGGTCACTTTTAGCAGGTTCGGAAGAGTCACCCGGTGAAACGGTTATCTATGAAGGTCGCCGATTCAAAACGTACCGCGGAATGGGCTCTGTTGAAGCGATGAGTGCAGGGTCGAAAGATCGCTACTTCCAAGATGTAGAAGACGATATTAAAAAATTGGTTCCCGAAGGCATTGTTGGAAGAGTGCCTTTTAAAGGCACCCTAAATGAGGTAATGTATCAGTTTATTGGAGGCTTGCGTGCGGGAATGGGATATAGCGGAGCGAAGGATCTCGAAACACTTCGCGAAAAAGCACAGTTTGTTAAAATTACGTCTGCCGGCGTACAAGAAAGTCATCCGCACGATGTAACTATTACGCGCGAAGCACCGAATTATAGTCGTTGAGAAAAACAGACTCATTGTTTATTTTAGCGCGCTGAATACAAAAAAATGGATTTAAAGATGAAGAGATTAGTATTGCTATTTACGGTTGTATGTGCATTTATAGCCCAAGGTCAAAATGATCCTGTTCTTATGACTTTAGAAGGAGATAGCATTTACCTATCAGAGTTTGAACATGTGTATAATAAGAATCGGAATACACCGACTGCTGAAGTTAAAACTCCAGAAGAATACCTAGAGCTTTTTATCAACTTTAAACTCAAAGTGAAAGCCGCAGAAGATGCGGGTCTCGACACAATGCCTCGTTTTGAACGCGAATTGAATGGCTATCGGGAAGATTTAGCTCGCCCCTACTTAAACGATTCTGAAGTAACGGAGGCACTGGTAGAAGAGGCTTTTGAGCGCCTTCAATATGAAGTGAGCGCGAAACATATTCTTTTCAAATTAGAAAGAACCGCAACTCCTGAAGATACCTTACGCGCTTATCAAAACGCTATGGCCGTTCGAGATAAAATTCTAAAGGGTGCCAGTTTTACCGATATGGCCCTTGAGTTTTCTGCCGATCCGTCGGCAAAGGAAAATTTTGGTGACTTGGGTTATTTTTCGGCTTTGTATATGGTTTATCCTTTTGAAACGGCAGCCTATACTACGCCCATTGGAGAGGTAAGTATGCCCGTTCGTACGCGTTTTGGATATCACTTAATTCAAGTGACCGATAAACGACCCGCTCGAGGAGAAGTAAAAGTGGCTCACATACTTGTAAAAGTTTCACCAGAAGCGGACTCTTTAATGATTTACAATGCAGAGAAAAAGGCTAATGAAGTACTAGATAAAGCCTTAGCAGGAGAGCCTTTTAGAATTTTAGCTTCTCAATACAGTGACGACAAAACGACCGGCCCATCGGGAGGAGACTTGCCGTGGTTTGGTTCAGGTGTTATGGTAGACTCTTTCGATGAAGCGGCTTTTTCCCTTGACACTATTGGCGAAATTGGCGGTCCATTCCGCACACAATTCGGGTTTCATATTATCAAATTAGTGGATAAGAAGGGGCCTCCTAGTCGAGAACAAAACGACTACGAAATTCGACGAAAAATTAAAGGCGATAGCCGTTCAGAAAAAAGTGAGCAAACAGTTTTAAATAGACTTGAGAAGAAATACGAGCCAACCATTTACGAAAAGAATGTGCTCGGGCTTTCTAAAGCTTTGGATATTAAGATTAAACAGAAAAGTTGGAAGCCAGAGGTTGCCGAGGGTATGACGAAACCCGTACTTGTAATAGCGGATAGAACCCTTACTCAATACGATTTTGCCCTTTTCTTAGGACGTTACCAGTATACCGAAATAGTTTACGACGAATACGACCGTACCTTGCTCGCCGCATTTGATCAATTCTACGATAAAGAATTGTTAGCGTATGAAAATGACCATCTAGAAGAAAATCACGAAGACTTTAAACTCTTAATGAAAGAATACCGAGACGGGATTCTCTTGTTTGAATTAATGGACGATGAGGTTTGGTCGAAGGCGATGAGAGACTCGGCCGGATTAGCGGACTTTTATGAAGCGAACAAGATGAATTACATGTGGTCTGAACGAGTGAATGCGAAAGTTCATACAGCTACTGATCCTGCGGTAGCAGCAAAAATCTACAAGTATTTGAGTAAAGGGAAAACTACCGAATGGATCTCAGAGAAATTGAACGAGGAAAGCAATCTCGCCTATCAATACGAAGAAGGTACTTACACTCATGAGGATTTCCCTGCTAAAGATTTGCCATGGACGGTCGGATTAAGCGATGTACAAGAAACGGCTCGTGGATATCAAGTGTTTGAAATAACCGAAGTGTTAGCTCCAGCGCCGAAAGAGTTATCTGAAGCGCGAGGAATTATCATTTCTGACTATCAAAGAAAACTTGAAAAAGATTGGATCGTGAAACTTAGAAGCGAGTACAACTACACCGTTAGTTCTAAAGTGCTCGAACAGGTTAAATAATGAGTCCTTTTCTTCGAATTATAACCGTACTTTTTTTATTTCCGGCAGCAGGATGTCAGCTCTTCCAAGAAACAAATCATTCCGATGCCGTTGCTCGGGTGGGTGAAGAGTTCTTGTATCGGTCCGATTTGGATGAAATTTTAGTGCCGGGATTATCGCCAGAAGACTCTGCAACAATTGCATACAATTATATTTATAATTGGGCGCGCAAACGTTTAGTGCTAAAAAAAGCTGAGCTTAATTTAAGTGAAAATGAAAAGGACGTCGATCGATTGGTTGAGGAATACCGCAACAGTTTAGTTCGTTCTTTGTACGAGAAAAAGCTTATTGCCGAATACCTCGATACGGCGATTACCGATGATCAAATCGAACGGTACTACAATGAAAACAAGCAGAATTTTGAATTGAAAGAGAACATCGTGCGTGTTGAATACTATAAATTTGATCCGCAGTCGCCTGACTTGTCAAAATTCAAAGGCTGGTTCAGATCCGGCCGTGAGGCCGATAAAGAAAAGCGAACGGAGTACGCACTTAACTATGCCGCCGAACACTATTTACACGACTCGACTTGGATATCCTACATGGATCTTGTTTCCCGTGTTCCACTGCAGGCGTATAATCAAGAACAGTTTCTTAGAAATAATCGATTTGTTGAAATCAACGATTCCACAGCCGTCTATTTTATTCAAATTTTAGAGTATAAAACGGAAAATAATCATTCTCCGCTCGAGTACGTGCACCCGACGATCAAGAACATTATCTTGCATCAGCGGAAACTCGACTTAATAAAGGAGATGGAAAACCGTTTATACGAAGATGCCCAAAAACGGAACGAGTTTGAGATTTACGAATAAGCCCTTTTTTATATTCTTTTTTTTATCGGCCTTCACGGCCGGATGGGCACAGCCTAGCGGTCAAATTATAGACCAAGTAGTGGCTGTGGTGGGTAGTTACAAAGTGCTTCAATCCGATGTTGAAAACCAATACTTTCAGTATAAGAATCAAGGTTATACCGAAGCTACGCTTACCCGTTGTCAGGTTTTTGAGGACCTTATGTTCGAGAAATTACTTCTGAACCAGGCCGTAATTGATTCAGTTGAGGTTTCTGACGAACAAGTGGAAGGAGAAATGGACCGTCGTCTCGCCGCTTTGGAAGCGCAAATTGGCTCCATTCAAAAGTTAGAAGAATTTTACGGAGAAAGTATTGTCGAGATCAAAGAAGAAATGCGGTCCTCGATGAAAAATCAGTTGACGGCGCAAAGAATGCAGGGTGAAATTATGGGAGACGTAACCGTGACCCCATCAGAGGTTCGCAGATTCTTCAAAGAAATTCCACGAGATAGCTTACCCCTCATTAATTCGGAAGTGGAAGTTGCTCAGATTGTGCGTTTTCCTGAGGTGCGCGAAGAAGCGAAAACAGCGGCTATTGATGAACTGCGAAATATTAAGGACCGTATAGACAAGGGTTCTAAATTTTCGACGATGGCCATTTTGTACTCTGAGGATCCTGGATCATCCAAGAACGGAGGTCTATACGAAGGCGTAAAACGCGGGCAATTTGTCAAGGAATTTGAAGGCGTAGCATTTGCCCTTGAACCAGGAGAGGTGTCGGATGTTTTCGAAACCAATTTCGGCTATCATATTTGTCAACTCGTTGCAAAAAGAGGTCAAGAAATTGATGTTCGACATATCCTCATGGTGCCCAAAATTAGTCCTCAAGATCTAGAAGAAGCTCAGTATTTCTTGGATAGTTTGAAAGTGATTATCAATGATGGTATTTTAAGCTTCGAAGAAGCCGCGATGGAATATTCGGGGGATAAAGACACCAAAAACAATGGTGGTTTGTTGGTAAACCCGGCAACTGCGGATACAAAATTCGAGATTTCCGAACTCGATCGTTCCGTTTACTTTACCATAGAGGACGTGAACGTAGGCGAAATAGCCGGTCCTATCATTTACCAAACGCCTAATGGTCAACAAGGATTTCGATTGGTTCAGTTAATTAGCAGGTCGGAACCACATCGCGCCAATTTGAAAGACGACTATCAGCGTTTGCAGAATATGGCAACGCAAAAGAAACAATCAGATATAACCAGAGAATGGGTCGATTCGAGGTTAAATGACACCTACGTGCGCGTAATGTCGAACTATTTGGATTGCTCATTTGATTACAATTGGAATAAGAAATAACACTATGTCAAATCAGTCGGACGTTGCGGCAGTAGATGCCCTCGTAGGTCAATACGATACTCTTAAGAAAGAAATTGGGAAAGTCATTATCGGACAAGACGAAGTCGTTCGAGACGTGATCATTTCGATATTTAGTAAAGGTCATTGCCTACTAGTAGGTGTACCGGGGTTGGCAAAAACCCTTCTTGTAAATACCATTTCCGACGCCTTGGGATTGTCTTTCAACCGAATTCAATTTACGCCGGATTTGATGCCGAGTGATATTATTGGTTCAGAGATTTTGGGAGAAGATCGTCACTTTAAATTTGTTAAAGGACCTTTATTTGCCAACATCATTTTGGCAGATGAGATCAACAGAACCCCTCCCAAAACGCAGTCGGCCTTACTAGAAGCGATGCAGGAAAAAGCAGTAACTGCTGCCGGTCATAGATACGCTCTTCAGGAACCTTTCTTTGTACTGGCAACTCAGAACCCGATTGAACAAGAAGGAACTTATCCCTTGCCCGAGGCTCAGCTCGATCGATTCATGTTTAGTATCAAGGTGGTATATCCGAGTTTTGAAGAAGAGGTTCAAATTGTTAAGAATACGACCTCCGATTACCGTGCGGAAGTAGGTAAAGTATTGAGTGCGGAAGATATACTGAATATTCAGAGCTTGATCCGACGTATTCCGGTAAGCGACAACGTGATGGAATACGCCGTTCGTTTGGCGGCCAGTACTCGTCCGGCCGAGCAGGCCGCTCCCGATATGGTGAAAAAATACTTGAGCTGGGGTGCGGGTCCAAGAGCTTCGCAGAACCTTATTTTAGGGGCAAAAACACATGCTGCCTTAAACGGAAAATATGCGCCGGATCAAGAAGATGTTCGTGCCGTTGCTTTTGCTATTCTTCGTCACAGAATAGTGAAGAACTACAAAGCAGAGGCAGAGGGAATTTCTGAGGAGCAGATCATTACCGATTTATTCTGACAAAACTCATAGTTTAGGGAAGTTAAGGGTGCGTTCTTTGGTCCTATGAAGGAATCATTGCGCGAGCGCTTAAAGAAAAGGTACTACGAGCATCCGGTGGTATGGCCGTTGCTGAAGAAAGCTCAAGAACTCAACTATCAGGCTGAATACCAGTTCTATTACAGGCTTCCTAAGAATGGGAATCGTTGTTCTATTCGCGAAATAAACTTGGAGTTTTCGAGCGCCTGCAATCTTCGTTGTAAGTTTTGCGCACTGGATCATGATAAGCCAAAGCAAACCATGTCCCCTTTAGTATTGCGCCGTTTCCTAGATCAGTTTCTGGAGGATAAAAGATTCCACTCGGTCCAGAAATTTCAACTGTACAATGGCGGCGAAACTTTGCTTCACCCGAAGCGGCTCGATTTATTGCGAATTATTAAGGAATATCGTGAGCGCGCCCTAGCGGCCGGATTACCCTTTCC
This sequence comes from Flavobacteriales bacterium, assembly GCA_965658225.1. GTDB lineage: Bacteria > Bacteroidota > Bacteroidia > Flavobacteriales > ECT2AJA-044 > ECT2AJA-044. Next base: position 55,341 of record CBFHRK010000003.1, read on the forward strand.
GAAGGTGTCACTTCTCACAAACGGTATGCTTTTGCGCGAAAAACTAGCGAAGACAATTGTAGATGAAGGACTCGTAGATGAAGTTGGCTTTAGCCTAGACGGTGGAACTCCAGCCGATTTTGAAGATCTCCGAGTGAATGCAAAATGGAAACCCTTTTATGATAATGTGCGTTTCTTCACCGATTGCGCCAGAAAGAGTGAGAGATCCATTCGAGTTTACGGTATTACTATTGTTCCTGAACCCAGACCACTCGATTATAGCTGGATGCACCCAGAATTCAAAGAAATAGCAAATTCGTTTGATCATCATGAACTCCGCCGATTACATGATTGGGGTGGGGGAGTAGAGCTCGAATCGGATAATGCAGCGATTAAGAACTTAAAGCACAAGGGCTGTGAATTACTGATGCATCAAATGGTACTTCTCCCGAATGGCGATGTAACCGTTTGCTGTAATGATTTAAATAGTAAAGGAGTAGTGGGGAATATTCTCGATAATTCGCTTTGGGAAGTATACCGATCGCAGGAGCGTCGACGTTATTTAGATCTACTCAATCAAGGCAGAAAAGCCGAACTGGATTTGTGTAAGGATTGTCAAACCTTCTAAAAAAAGAAGGGACAATCTTTCGATTGCCCCTCTAACCAAACCCAGTCATCTATGCGCCTAAAGCATAGATACTACCATAACGCATAAAGTTTTGAAACGTTGTGTTATTTTGAAAAAAAAAGTTAATAAACACCTTGGGTTGCCCTTCTGTAGATTTCATCAATGCGTAAATCGAGAACGAAACGGAATTCAACAAACGGATTTATACCATTCGTAAAGCCATCAGTGGTGTTTCCATAGACTACTGGGAAATAGAGTTCTACAAACTCGGGAACAAATCTCAAAGAGAATCCAGCGCCGTAATGCATGACTTGCTCGAAGGACTGTTGCGAATTACTCCCTTCAAATGTATCGGATGTAAAAGCACCTTCCGCATAAACTTGAAAAAAGCGCCAAATAGGATATTGAACCGTAGAGCTGGCAACCATTCTATTCACACTTCTTTTGGTGTCGTATTTCAACCCTCCGTCGGCAACGAAGAACTGTCGACTTAAGAATCCTTTACCTTCCGATCTTCCCAAAAAGTAATAATCGAATAAGTAATCAGGTGTGCCGCTCAATCCAAAATTGTAATACGAGCCGGATGACGGATAATTATTTCGCCAAAACCAACCGATGTAATTGCGCCACTGTAACCTACTTGATGGGCGTACTTGCCATTGGAAGTTCGCATCGATGGAACTTTTTACAAAACCAGTAGCAAATTGGGTGTCAAATACAATTTGCCAAGGATGAAGCACGTGTTGATCTTCTAGCCGGTACCTAAGATCAAGAATAGAGTAATTGCTGTTCGATAGCTCAACAGAAACCGGAGGTTCAGTAATGGTGGGCAGCTCACGCCATACAGACACATTTCTCAGACGAACGGAATGCGTAAAAGTACTTCGTGGATGTGGCCTCCTGAATTGAATATTGAGCGCTGTAGTTAGCCTTGTGTAGGTGAGATTTGTGTCATAGGAAAAATGTCTCCCGTACACACCTAGGCGAATAAATTGAAAAATACCGCTATCGAAATACTTCGTCAAGGTTGTGTAGCCCGCCCCCGTAATTTTATTTTCACCAAAACTATAAGACGGTGCTAACCGCCATTGAAAGGGTTTTACGGGCAGTGTACCGTTGTAAAAGCTTATTCCTAAAAGCAGTTTGTCATAATTGTTCCAGGTTACGGCTGGAGTCCAATAGATTTGCGTTTTTTCTGCTCGGTCGAGGCTTCCGTAAAACTGCAGTTTTAACGGTTCAACAGTAGGTAAAATACCTTTTGACCTCCAAGTGTTATTGTGTCGAAATTCTTCAAGG
>CBFHRK010000003.1:57342-96914 GCA_965658225.1 Flavobacteriales bacterium
TCGATAAATCCTTGCTGGTGGCCGTCAATGAAAAGGGGACGTTCAAGTTGGTTCTATTCGCTATTGTAACATTTCCTTTCCGAACATTTTTTAGTTTATAATCTACTTGCTCATCTGTTGAAATGAGGTCGTGAAATAACCAATCTAGGCTTTCCCCACTCGTTGTTTCTAGCGACGTTTTCAAATCTTCCGGTTGGGGATGTTTGAATTCCCATTCATTGTAATAGTTCTGGAAAGCAACATCATAAAGTGAATCGCCCCAGTAATGCCTGAGGTATTCGAAAACCAATCCCGTTTTGTTGTAGGCAATAACTCCGTAGTTTAATTGATTGAAATCTTCGGAACGCGTTTCAATAGCTTGATCGATTCCGAGTCGAGCAGAAAATAAATACGATAAATAGCTCGCATCTTTTTTGTCGTATCCCTTAAGATCGAAGAAGGCCTTAATGCGATCGAGAATTTTTGAATCAAGATCGAGAATTTCTTTATCCGGATACTTCGTAAGGAAGTACCTAATTTCATTGGCCGTATTCAAACCCTCATCCATCCACGGGTGATCACGTTCATTGCTTCCGAGTGTTCCATAGAACCAGTTGTGCCCAACTTCATGTACAATTTCGGTCTCAAGGCTCGATTTTGTTACGGGGTCGCTAATAAGCGTAATCATTGGATATTCCATTCCAGCTCCAGCCGCTCTTTGGCCATCGATTGCAGTAACTGTGCTATACGGATATTCGCCATTCCAAAGAGAGTAGTAATAAACAGCATCGTTAATATAGTCGCTTGCATCAGACCAAAGTCTTGTGTTTTCTGGGGTAATATAGGACCAAGTCTGGACCCACCGCGCGGAATAGGGGAGCTGAACACTATCTATTTTAACCATCCAAGTTGGATCTGCAAACCAGGCGAAATCGTGAACATTGTCTTGCGTGAATCGGACTTTCTTGCGCTGTTTACTCCAGGGCTCATCGAAATTCGACAATAGTGAAGTATCCATGTAGAGCCGAGCTCTTTCGTGTAGCCAATATTTTTCAGATTCCGTTTTAATGGAGCCGGTTGCGGCGAGCACGTAGTCTTTCGGAATATCAATAGTTACGTCAAAAGATCCGTATTCACTGTAGAATTCTCCTTGCCCTAAATAAGGCATTGGGTGCCACCCTTCCCGGTCATATACAGCAGGTTTCGGATACCACTGAGTTATGTAGTATTTGTTTTCAATATAACCGAGTCTAGAAATCGTGCCGCTAGGCAAGGCTACCCGAAATGGAGTCGAGCATTTTAAGGTAGAACCGGGTGCTAATGGCTTCTTCAGATTAATAACAACAATATCCAGGTTGTCATCGAAGTTCGAGAAATCATGTGGATGCCCGTCAATTTCAAAAGCAATGGAATCAATAGAACCTCTTTTTTCTGGGTGAAAATGAAGATCCGTTTTGCGCTCCTCCAGAAGTTGTTTGCCCAAGGCAGTATGATCACCCTGATAGGCATTTGGCCATAAGTGAATAATTAGTTCGTGTAGGGTATCCGGACTGTTATTGGTGTAGTCAAAAGAAATATTTGCATGGAGCGTATGATGCTCTTCATCAAGTCGAACATCAATAATATAATCGACCTTTTGCTGAAAATATTCTTGCGCCCTCGAAGGAATTACACACAGTAAAATAAGAATTACGAGCAGTCGATTCATAGGGCTAAAAGTACGAAACGCCGATTTATGATTGGACGAGAAAAGCCCGAGTTGGTGAACTCGGGCTTTTGGTGTTTCTGCTTAGTGCGAAAAGGAGGTTACTCAGTATCCCAATCGTCGTCGGACCAATCTTCAACAATCTCTATTTCATCCGAAGAGGAGTCTTCTTCGCGATTACTTTTTCGATTGATGTCTTGGCGGAAATCTTGTTGCTCCTTTTCCGTCCAGCTGCAATCCATACAAGATAAGCCTAAGTTATTCATTTGCCAGGTGTGGTTCAGCATATCCCAATCCCAGGTATCGGTTGTGTTTTCGATATCATCGATGACGCTGAGCGCACTTTCATCGAGGAAAACGCTCTGACCCATGGGAATGAACAGAGTCATATAGACTTCTTGATTTCTCCATTTCTCACTGAAGGGAAAATCTATGTGATTAGGAAGAACGATTTTTCCCGAATCAACAGTCACGGCATAGTTGATTTGTTCGGCTCTTTTTCTCGCTTCCCATCGATTACTGCCTCGGGCAAAGTAACGCACTTGCAAGCGCGCCTCGGTACCAAAGGCTTTTTCAATATCGAAGTGGACTTGACGTGAATAGAGTCTCGACTCTTCGCCATCAAAATAGACGCTTTGATCGTATTCAAGGACATCCGAAATTTCGTCTCCTGACCCCGTGATTAGAATGGGTGTATCGCTCCGGGGTACATCAATGTCGTTTGTATACCTTCCTTTCTCTTCAAAATCAGCCGCAAGACGTACGGCACCTATGAAACTCAACACAACCCCAATCCCAAAAAGGGAGGCCAGTACGAGGTTCACGGTTTTATTCATGCGAGGTGCATGGAATAATAAGCGAGCTCCTAAAGCGATGAGTCCGATTAAAGGCGAAAACACTACCATTATAATACCCATCGCGGTCAGCCAGAAATGGTTGCCATTGATGAATAGTAGGTCCTGAATTTGCATGAAATTGATACCTTCTAATCCCGGATCTGGCCAAGAAACGAACAAGGTGCTGGCACCGAACATCGCGCCGATTAAGGCGGCAATGAATACAATAGCGGCAACGATTAAACTGAACCCGATAATAGCTCCGAATATTTTTAGGGCCGCTTTCAGGACAAGCACAATTAGATCGACTAGCTTATCGATTCCTCTTTTGCCTTTTTGAACACCGGATTTAGCAGATTCGGAAGCATTACTTCCCAAATCATTCAATCGCGTCTTTATATGGTCAATTTCATCTTTAATAGATCGCTCTATATTGTTCAAATTGACATCTTCACCGCGCATTTCCAGTTTTTCAGCTGTGGTTTTGGCTTCAGGAATTATGATCCAAAGAACTAAATAGAGTAGGAAGCCTGAACCCCAACCAAAGAATGATAGCACGAAGATGAGGCGAATGTATACCGGATCAATATTCAAATACGCCCCTAGTCCGCCAGCAACACCACCAACAAGTGCGTCATCAGGGTTTCTGAAGATTCTTTTTCTGCGTTTTGTATCCGATTGAGCAGATTCGTTTGAAGACGAACGGTACGATTCCTCTTGCCTTGGCTCATCACCGATTTCTTCGTAGTCTTCTGGCTCACCAAGAACGGAAATTACTTGATCAACGTCTATTTTAGTGATTACCTGTTTAGAATCGCTCATTCGACTCTGAAATAATTCGGCCAAACGAGCTTCAACGTCGGAAATAATTTCATCTCCGCCTTCTTCGCCGGCAAATTTCTGTTTAATGGCGTTGAGGTAGTTACTCAATCGCTGGTAGGCATCTTCATCAACGTGGAAGATGATTCCCGCTAAGTTTATGTTGACTGTCTTATTCATCGTTTGTGGGTTTTGATTGGGTGGTCAATTCTACTGCTTTTACCAAATCGCTCCAGGTCATGTCCAATTCTTTCAAAAAGGCCTCGCCTTTTTCCGTGAGCGCATAGTACTTTCGGGGCGGACCCGAAGTTGATTCTTCCCAGCGATAACTGAGTAATTCTGCATTCTTTAATCTTGTGAGTAGCGGATATAAGGTACCCTCTACTACAATCATTCGCGCAGATTTTAGCGAATCAATGATTCCGGAGGCGTATTGTGCACCATTATTTAGAATGGCGAGAATGCAATACTCCAGAACCCCTTTTCGCATCTGTGCTTTTGTGTTTTCTATTTTCATCGGGTTTCTGTTAATGTTACGCCCCATCCGAGGGTGACCATGGAAGGCGCACGATCTTTTGGAGACGTTGTTGTTTGTGATTCGAACTCTGGGGAATTAGTCAAAGCTGCAGCAGAGTCTATCCCCTTTTTCCAAGTAATGTGAAATTCAGACGCCTCTGAATTACTATTCAATGCACTTTTATACGATTGCTCGTTCGATTGTTTTGGGCCTAGCGGCCCGATCGAATTTGCCAATCGACCACCCTGCCAAAGCACTAACCCCAATCCGAGGGGCAAGATGAACTTGATGAAGGTAAGTGTGATGGATTTCATTATATATACTACTTGGTTATGCAAGTATACGAACTTTAGAAGGTACTATGCAATACAAAGTACTATATTTTTTCATTCAAGGATCTGTCGAATTCTCTGAAAGTATTGCTATCACTGAGGAACCGGAGCTATTTTTTTATTTGGACTGGCTATAAATTGCACGATTAGTGAACTAATCACCGTTTAAAACACTTGTCCGTGCATATCTTTAGCTTTCAAAATTCAAATCTCATGGATAAATTATCTCGTAAAGACTTCCTCAAAAAAGCCGGATTATTAAGTCTGACCGCCGTAGCGGCCTCTTCATTCTTAGCAGCGTGTGGGAGTGATTCCGCACCAAGTGATGCAGGAACGGCGACACCGCCACCTCCTCCAACGGCCAAGCCAAAACCAAAAGCAGTTGATAATGCCGATTGTACCGAATTGAACAAGGACTTGACGGAACAAGACCTCAGCACGCGTGAAAGCCTCAAATACGTAGCAAAAACGGAAAAGGCAGATCAAAACTGTCTTAACTGTCAATTTTATCAGCCAGAAAAATATGAAGGTGCCTGCGGAGGATGCCAACTATTTGCCAACGGTGCCGTAAATCCGAACGGGTGGTGCTTGAGTTGGACAGAGAAGCAGGCTTAATTAGCTAGTCTTCTTTTGCCATTCTTGTAAATAGCGATTGTATTTCAAATAAGAGCGGAAGTCTTTAAAGCCTCTCCAAAAACTGGGGTATTTGAAGCCAGCCGCTCTATTTTGTTTTGCGATTTTATAAATCACCTTATGGTGATGGAGTAAGGAATACAATCCATCTTTTAAAGACGCACACGGGTGATAAATATGGCCGGGTTCCGACATGGCACCGTTCAACTCAATAATGCAAAAACGGCCCGCGTACAAATCTTCGAGACTCTTACACTTAATGTCATAACGGCCGTAATAGAAACCGTCGATTCCCTGTGATAAAGTGTCAATACTTTTTATGAGTCGGTCATTGATCATATTCTTCCCATCAAGGAAAATGACTCCTTTACTGTGGTTTCCCAAACGAACGAGCGAATAATCTTTGTCTTTTTCGGGAATATCGAACCAATGGTTCTTGTGCTGCTTGAAAAGTTCTTTTTCAAAAAAGCGCAACCTTGGATGATCCTGTATAAGTTGAGCAACGGTGCGTTTACCATCACCTTTTAACACGGTGAAATGTTTCACCACTACCGAACTAATCCGACCTCGTGATTCCTCGGGCATACGGTAATAGAAAATGCCAATTTCCCACGGGTCGTCAACAAATTCTTGCACAATCACTTCGAAGGCAGCTTGTTTTCGGTAGGCAAGTACATCGTCCCAATTATGCAGTATACGGACGCCATTGCCCCGCTCACCGCGATTCGGCTTTGCAATAAGTGGAAATTCCATTTGATTTCGCGTAAACCACTTGCGGAAATCGCGCTCACCTTTGAGGTTGTTCCACAAAAAGCTTTTTGGATATAAATGCTTCGGTAAACGCGAATAAATATTCCACTTTTCCTCGCCGAACATTCCGCCGTATTTAAAGCCCGGATTCGACAAAGCGAAATAAGTAGGGTGCCCTGCCTTTAAAGCCCAAACTAAACTTTTAAAATAAACGGGGATATAAACGAGGTGCCAGGGCCAAAATTCCCAATTCCACAATTTCGTGAGTCGCCGCGAAGCCATCGGCGGCTCGTGAATGGCTTGATTTGGAAAATCGAGGTATTCCCTTTCGAGGTCTGCAATAGAAATGTCAATGGGACGCTCCATTATATATGCTTCTCCATTCGTTCTTTGGAAATCAAGTCTTCGTATACTAGTTTCTTCGCCTCACGGCTCGATAAGAAACTCGTTATACTAATCGTTTGAGGAATTAATCCGGGTTTTTTCATGACCAAGTCTTCGGCTTTGTTTCCATTACCTCCGAAGCGGTGAAAATACAGAATTTTATCTTGATCAAAATGGGCCTCTTTTTTTAACCAATCTGAAAACCAGTCTTCTCGCTTCTTTCGAACTTCTTCGGCGTACAGCGTAGCACTCGACCAAATATGATGTTCTCTTGAATTTAATTGACTCAAGAATTTCTTTTTTCCGTCCCATCGAAATTCAAAAAGTCCGTCCGAATCAATCCATACCAAGGTAAAAGGCTCCAAATTTCCTGTGGGATAGTTTGCATAAAAAGATTTAGCGGTATCATATCCAAAACTATCTAAGGGAACTAAACCTCGGCTATGCCGGTACGGAGGATTATGCTGATGAACTTCATAAGCTCCGTTCAGTAAACATCGGGCCGATCCATTCTTATGAATGGCTATCCAGCTTCCATTTCCTTGGGGATCTCTTGGAAAAACTACTTCAGGGTGATTTTGGTCATATATCGCGGGTTTTTCGGCTCGAGCTCTGTTCGGGTTCTCATCTCTATTACTGGTGAGCAAGAAGCCGTCACTCAATGCCAAATAAGTTACCGTGCACATCAGGCAGTAGCTTTATGATTGTGGTGTCGGATAGTAGCCGCCGCCATTCCAAAGCTCGCATCGATCGGTTCCATAGGCCTTAAATGCGACCACGCGATGCGTATTATGGCCATGTGATGAACACAGTGCTCTAAATTATATGCAAGCTCGCGGAAAAGCGAGCTGTTTGCTTCGCTGATAATATCATTCGCAACACTTAATGCCCCATTCCATTGGAGTGGTTGATCCTTATCGATCAATTCAACTCGCTGTTGAATATCTGAGAGAACTTGACGCATTATGTCTGGATCTTTTTCCCAAGATTCCTTTCTGGATCGATGATCATGGTTAATTTGATCCTCCGTTCGATTTAAAAGGAGTAAGTAGTTCTCCGCAATGTGGCGAAAATGCTGCCCAAGGGTGGCACCGATAAGAATGGGTAAGGGTTTCGAGTATTCATCTGCCCGAAGGGCATAAAGTACTTGATCCAATTGACACAAGCGAAATAGGTTGGCATCAATCAACTCCATCAAATAGGTTTTATAACAAAGGTAAACTCAGGCTGAAACTGGGCAGTCGTTCTACTGACATTAAACGCTGAACAGATACAGATCAAGCACGACCAAGATACCAAAAACCAATGAAGCGATTCCGTTGGTAGTCATAAAGGCCAAGTTGATTTTGGAGAGGTCATTTGGTTTTACCAAGCGATGCTGAAGCAGTAACATCGCCGTAAAAAACAAGAATCCCGCCCAATAAAACCAAGCAAAATTCCCGGCATATCCGGCGTATCCCAACATCAGAAAAGTGAATACATGAAGTCCATTAGAAATTTTAATTGCGCCGATTCTTTGGAAGCGAACCGGAATAGAATGGAGGTTATTTGAACGATCAAACTCGTCGTCTTGGAGCGCATAAATTATATCGAAACCGCTAACCCAACTGAGTACCGCCAAACCAAATAGTACGGGAACTAAGGCAAACTCCCCTGTAACGGCCAGGTAGGCTCCTACAGGTGCCAAACTCAATCCGAGTCCGAGCACTAAATGGCACAATGCAGTGAATCTCTTCGTATACGAATATCCAAGAGTAATGGCTAATGCAACCGGCGATAGCGCAAAAACAAGGGTATTCATAAAGTAGGTAGTAACTACAAAAAGGAAACTATTCACGATCACGAAAATAAGTGCTGACTTAGGGGTAATTACTCCCAAGGGAATTTCACGTACCTCAGCTGTCCTCGGATTGGCGGTGTCAATATCTCGATCTAAATAACGATTGAAGGCCATGGCAGCAGAGCGCACAAATACCATACAGAGTAAAACAAGCCCCAGGAGGGTCCAAGAAAAGGAGGCAGAGGTAGTCCATATCGCGTAAAAGAAACCAATTAATGCAAAGGGCAAGGCGAAAATGGTATGACTGAATTTAATCAGCGAAAGATAGTTCTTGGGAGTAGCCATAGGCCAAAATTACGAAACGGTATCGAGTTGAATTTTTAGAATCCTGCTAATAAGGTGCGAAGCCAGAAGGTTTTTAATCATGCGGTCTTTTTCGCCTCGTACGGTCTAATGATTAGTCGAACTCCGCGATCGTATTTTAGGTAATTCCAAATCCAGTTAAACAAGGTCACTACTTTGTTTCTAAAGCCTACAAGGGAAACTAAATGCACACCCATCCAAATTGCCCAACCAAAGAACCCTTGAATTTTCATTCCAGGCAGATCCACCACGGCAAGATTGCGACCAACGGTTGCCATAGATCCTAAATCTTTGTATTTAAATGGTGTGAGTGGTTTGTTCGACAAGGACCTAACCAAGTTTTTACCGAGTAATGTTCCTTGTTGCATGGCCACTTGGGCGAGCATGGGATGACCTTTTGGATTTGCTTCACTTTGCATTACAGCCACATCTCCAATGGCGTAAATGTTGTCTGATCCCACGACTTTATTGAATTCATCGACAGCAATTCTGCCGCCGATTACTTGTTCAGATGTTAATCCGCCCGGGAGGGCGCCCGTTACACCAGCGGCCCATATTAAGGTGCTTCCTGGTAATGGCTTGTTATTGGTTACCACGGTTGAACCGTCGTAGTCTTTGACAAATGTATTGGTCCAAACATGCACTCCCAAGCGCTCGAGGTACTGGATTGCTTTATTCGAGCTCACTTCGCTCATGGACGCCAGTACGCGATCTGCTGCTTCAACCAAATGAATACTCATTCGCCGAATATCTAAATCCGGATAATCATGGGGCAATACGTGTCTTTTTAACTCGGCCAAAGCACCCGCTAATTCAACTCCGGTAGGACCCGCGCCCACGATCACATAATTCATAAGCTCTTCACGCTTTTTCAAATCGTCGGTTAAGAGGGCCGCTTCAAAGTTTTGAAGCATTAAGGAGCGTAAATTTAGTGCCTCGGGAATGGTTTTCATCGGCATGCTCAATTGCTTGATACTTTCGAGTCCGAAGAAATTCGTTTTGCTCCCGGTAGCGATAACCAAATGATCGTATTGAATAGAGCCGATGCTTGTCTCAACCTCTTTCTTATCTCTTGAAACGCTCAAGACTTCGGCCATTCGGAAGAATACATTTTTATATCCTGTAAATACGGTTCTCAGCGGATGCGCTATAGAATCTGGTTCGAGTCCGGCCGTAGCCACCTGATACAAAAGTGGTTGAAACGTGTGGTAGTTATGTCGATCGAGAATGACGACTTGAAAGGGCTTGTTTTTTAGGCTTTTAGCCACCATTAAACCGCCGAAGCCGCCGCCAATAATGACTATTCGAGGGTGGTTACTTTCAGGTACATTCATAGCGCGCAGTTTGGTCAAAGGTAGTTTGTGCTTCATTCATGGGCAAGGGTTGCGAAGACCATTCATTTTACCCACTTTTACAACCTATGAAGGAATCAAATGTTGCGTTTCAAGAGTTCATTTCGAATTCCTGGAAGTTTAAGCTTTTTTTATTGCGATCCTTGCCGATGGCGTGGTTGGCCGGATTGCGCGTAAAGACTTTGACCGATACGCATTGTGCCGTCCAATTTCGATATAAGTATTGGGTCAAAAACCCTTTTAAGTCGGTTTACTTTGCCGTTTTAGCCATGGCGGCTGAATTGTCTACAGGTGTTTTAGCCATGCGCGAAATATACGGGCGTAAGCCTGGAGTAAGTATGCTGGTCGTTGGTATGGAAGCAGAGTTCATGAAAAAAGCAACAGGCACCATAACTTTTACTTGCCCGTGTGGGGCTTCGTTTAAAGAAAAAGTTCAAGAAGCGGTAGACTCCAATATGCCGCAAATGGTTGTATGTCACAGCCTGGGAACTGATGAACAAGGCGACGAAGTTGCCAAGTTTAAATTAGTGTGGAGCTTCAAAGCAAAAAGCTAAGTTCTTTGTGCGCATTGTACGCACAATAAGCTTTCAGGCAGCAGCAGTAATCGGCCCATCGGGATTTCCGCTCCACATCCTCGACACAGTCCAAAGCTTGATTCAGTAGATCGTTCCAAAGCCAATTCCAGGCTTTTTAGTCTGCGAACCGTTTTTCTACGCGCCGCCTCATTCACAGATCTGTTGTTTATGGCATCCATACGGCTGACTCTACCAATTGCGTTTTCAGGAGCAATTGGAGCGGTGAGCTCTTTTAATCGTTCTATGTCTTTTCGAAGAATATGAATCTCTAATTCAATTTTATCTACTAGTTCACGTTTCGATTTTGCATTCATTTGAGGAATTCAAGAATAGTCGTGCCTAGAGAATAGTCTGTGCTTAAGGCGGTTTTTTGACACGAATCCAAAACAGGGGTACACAGCCAGATTTACCACCTAAATCTAAGGTTTTCGGACGATTCTGAAATTTTCAAATTGCCAGATAGGCCTTCCAATCAAGGTGCGCTCTACAAACGAGATGATTCTGTATTTCAATCGCTCGTGTTTATGCAGTAGCCTTTCTTTATTCACCGAACCCGAAAACTGGAGTTCCTTTTCCCAATCAAACTTTTTACGCCACTCTTCCATGACGGCTGGGTGAGTTCCTTTAAACTTCGGAATATGTTGCATGGGGCCGTAATCGAATCGGACCGGTAGGTCTTTGAGTAATTCGTCCGATTTCTCGGTTCCGTGGTAGCTTTTGCTATTCGATTTCCGTTTCGCCGACATTAAATGTGGGGGCCGCACAAAACCGTAATGATAGATTTCGGCATCGATTAAAGCGACATTCAGTTTGCGGTTCCCTTCTTTCGTTTGATAGCTTGAATAGCTGTAATCAAATTCGGTATCGAAGTACCGGAAGCTTTGCGCATCTTTCCACGAATGAATATTGGGGTGGTTTTTAATGATCCTGATTTCGCGCGCATACCAAGTATGTCCGTTGTGTACGTGGTTGTAATCGCCCCAAAAATGGCGGTAATTAAAAAGAATCCCTTCTACTTCGTCATCATTGACATACTTTTCCATTCCGGCCTGCACGGCCGGATAAAAACGCTCGTGTAAAACTTCATCACATTGAATATAGAAAAGCCAATCGCCGGTACACGCTTCTTTGGCCTTGTCGGTTTCGCGCGCAAAAACCGTGTTTTTCGGGTAATTTTTAGTATCCCAAACGGTATCTATGATTTTGATTTTTGGTGAGTTTAACGACTCAATTTCGGCACGGGTGGTATCATCTGAATCGTTATCACCCAGGGCAACCACAAATTCATCGACCAGGGGTAAGACGCTGGCTATTGCTTCTTTGGCTGGTATGTACAGCTTCGTAGCATTCTTGACAAAGGTAAAGCCAGAAACACGCATATCTTTCTGTTATCTTAAGACGAATGATCTGAAATGATTTTCCAGCCTTCTGATGTTTTTTCCCAGAGTAGGTTATAGTACCCAGCCAAGGTGTCTTGTTCCCGGTTTATTTGCCACATACCTATGGTGTAAAAGAAATCGGTGCCGAGTGGTTTCATTTCAAGGAGTTCGAAATTCAATTGGCCCATTTCTTCTGATGTTGGATAGCTCTTTTTGTAGTTTTTAAGCGCCATGTCATGGCCATATAATAAGCCTTTAGAGCCAATAAAAGTGAGACGTTTGTTTTTCCAATAACCTTCCATAAAGCCGTCTATACTCCCTTCGTTCCATGCGATGGTTTGTGCTTTTAAGATGGATCTGATAATGGAGTCGGTATTCTCCGTTGTTGATGCAATTCCTGGAGTGGGGGAAGTAGATTCCGCCGATTTAGGCTGACTTTGATCGCAACTCGAAAGAATTGCCATCGCGCCGAAGGCGCAAAAAATTAATGGCTTAGAAAAATTCATTTGATGAAGGTACTTAAAAACGGTTATCTCCATCGAGCAAGTCACCCAATCCGCCCAAAATAGACCCTTCTCCTCGTCTTTTTCCGCCTTCACTCGGCACGGATGACCAAATGCGTTCAGCCAACCTCGAAAAAGGAATGCTTTGAATCCAAACTTTCCCAGGACCTGACAACCTTGCTAGGAACAGTCCTTCGCCTCCGAAAAACGCATTTTTTATTCCCTTTACAGATTCAATATTATAATCTACGCGAGAGGTGAAAGCCACCAGACAACCGGTATCCACTTTGATAGTTTCTCCGGGTAAAAGTGTTTTTTCAATAACGGTACCGCCCGCATGCACAAAAGCCATTCCATCGCCTTCCAGCTTTTGCATTATAAAACCCTCTCCACCAAAAAAACCAACGCCGAGCCTCTTTTGAAATTCGATTCCGATTGAAACACCTTTAGCTGCCGCCAAAAAAGCGTCTTTCTGGCACATGATTCGATGATCGAGTTGCGAGAGGTCGAGCGGAATTACTTTTCCCGGATAAGGCGCTGCGAAGGTCACGTGCGCCTTTCCAAATCCGCGATGGGTGTAGGTGGTCATAAATAATCGTTCACCTGTTAAAACACGTTTTCCTGCAGAAAAAAGCTTGTCCATGAGTCCGGTCGATTTTTTGGAACCATCGCCGAAAATGGTATTCATTTCAATGGTTCCGTCCATCATCATTAAGCTTCCAGATTCGGCCACAACAGTTTCGTCCGTGTCTAATTCTAGTCGCACGGCCTGCATTTCCTCACCGAAGATTTGATAGTCAATTTCGTGGCTTGATTTCATAAATAGCGTTCTTTCATTATTTGTAAATGATGTCTTAAATGGCCCGAACAAATAAAACACAGCGCGCGAACGCTTATATCATCTCCATTTGCATTGCCTTTATTTTCCGATTCTTCGCTCAACGATTCAAAAAGAGCAATGCTGCTCGATCGAACGGATTCAAACTCTTCAAGTAAATCGTGCCAAGTTCTATTCTTTGCCTTTGCGGAAAGAACGTATTCATCTTGATCAAAACCGGGTAGGCTTGTTCGGTCTCCTCGGCCTATTGATAAGGCGCGATAGGCGAAAACGCGCTCCGAGTCAATTAGGTGTTGGATTAAGTCTTTGGGTGTCCATTTACCAGTGTCATAAGCAAACTCTTGTTTGGTAATCGGCCATTGTTTCCACAATTCAAGTGCTTCGCGCTTTGAATCGCGCAGTGCGACTAATCCATTTTGTTCCGGGGCGAGCCCTACGTAGTGTGCGTAAAATGATGCGTATTCGGTTGAGTTGGGTTGTTTCATGATTAATTGTTGTTCACCAAGGAACCGCTTCCAGTAATGGTTGCGGAAATATCGGGGAATCCTTTATAAAAGACAGATCCACTGCCCGTGATTAAAACGTTTAAAGCGTCCATAACGTACACTTGTGCACTTCCAGAACCCGAAATTCTAATATCGGTGTCATTACTTTGAAGTCCGAAAGAGTCTATAAAACCCGAACCCGCAATTTCAATATCGTGGTCGTCACATTCACCTTGAAGAACGAGTAATCCGGATCCGGAAATAAAGCTTTCGATATCGTCTGCGAGCAATTCTAGATCGATTCGGCCACTGCCGTTTATGGAAAGTTCTAAGTCGTCGGTTTCAAAGATATTGGTCCCAATTATTTCGGCGCTAGAATTCAATTCAAATTCTTGAATTTCATCAAAGTCGACGAAAATAACGAGCTCTTCATCCGTATTGAAACACTCCCGAGCGCCGATAACCAAGGTGCCATTAGAAACGTAGATATCGAGTTCATCGAGTACATTGGATTGCCCTCGCGCTTCGACAGGTAATGTGGAATTTGAATTTTGAGTTAGATATACGGTGGCGGTGGTTTGAACTTCAATTGAGTGGAAATCAGCTACGGTGAATTCACGCTGTTCAATAGGGCCTGAACCATTTACGCAGAAGGTATCTTCGCAAGAAGTGAATATCGTGCCGAAGGCACCAAGAAATAATGGTAGTAGGAATTTTTTCATGTTCAGCTTTTTAAAACAAGGTCTAAGACCATGCCAAATCTACCAAAGGGACATTATTCTGCAGTAAACGAATAAAAAGGGAATTGAAAAAATTAAACTGTCGAGTCGATCGAGCATTCCGCCGTGACCCGGAAGAATGGAACCGCTGTCTTTAATTCCTCGTCTTCTTTTGAGCCAC
Source organism: Flavobacteriales bacterium (assembly GCA_965658225.1). Lineage (GTDB taxonomy): Bacteria > Bacteroidota > Bacteroidia > Flavobacteriales > ECT2AJA-044 > ECT2AJA-044. The sequence goes on from CBFHRK010000003.1 coordinate 71,473, forward strand.
GATTCAAAAAGGTCCCCTGTATTCGAAGTAAAGGCAAGGAGAACAGCAAAACCCATCCAAAAAATGCGCGATTGGCTCGGTAAAAAGGATTCGAGGAAATAAGAGACCCCAATCATAATGACGACTCCACCAGCCAATCCTTCTACCGTTTTATTTGGACTAATTTTCGAAGCAAGTGGGGTTTTTCCAAGGAGTCGGCCCGTTAAATAGGCGAAAGAGTCGTTCGTCCAAATCAGCAAAAACACAGCCCATAGAATTTCTGGATTCCAAGTGCCATTTCCGCCTAGTAATTGGGGAAGGAGATAAAAGCTCAGTGTAGGATACAAGAAAAGAGCCCCTAATTTCGTCAAGTCTTCAACGATTGATTTACTTTTTCTAATGAGCAAGGAAACAAAGAATAGAAAGAGTACAATTGGGTAGTACAGGCGTGCGTCCGAAATGCCGTACTGTTCGAGTACGCTAGAGATAAACCATAATGAAGGAACTGCGATAAGCCAAGCGGAGACCTTCGGTAGTTGAAGAATATGCTGCATTTCTGACAAGCAAATAATCAGAAAAAAGAGCATCAAAGAATAAAAGTAGGAGGGGCCGCCGTATATACTTAATAATACTGCCGCCGCATAGGCAAACCCGCTAATGGCGCGTACTATTAGGTTGCTCATAAACCGCTTTCCTCAACGATATTCCGAGCTTTTTCAAAGGACTCTTCCGGCACCTGAATTTCGATATATCCAACAGGATACATAGAATCTCTTTTATTCAATTGGAAAGGTTCAATATCCGCCTCTCTTAGTTTATTCGAGATTAAAGTAGCTTGGTATTCTTTGTCGGTTGTGTAAACAGATACTAATTTGCTCATGATGTTTGGTCTTCTACCAAAAGTAAGAAAACATCGTGATGAATGGAAGGATCGTACTCCCTTGTTATACCACTCGCGTTCTCGAGCTTGTTCACTTGAACCGTCGTAATATTACTGGGTATTTCAGGACTGCTATTCTTGAGTATTCGCATTCCGTCACTCAGGTTTTTTCGCAATTGAGAAGTTTTTGCAATAACTACGTGACTCGATGGAAAACAATTCAACTTTTCCCCGCCAGTTTGCTCAGAGGAAACAACAACACCTCCGTCATATGCACTCAAAAAAGCACAACTACTGACAAACGCATCGCTGTTTCGATCTTGCGTATCGAAATCTATATTGGCTCTGTCAAGAATCGAGAAAAGATTTTCTTCTCGAGCATAAACGGTGGTCCAGCGGTATTCGATTGAAAGTCGGTGCAGACTTTCAATCATTTGAGCTTCATTTTCGCAATACAAGAATTTGCCCGTTGCTTCTGTAAATTCTTGAGCAAACTGCACATCCAGTGGAGTTTTTTCTGGCTCGAGGAATTGGTTCGATTTTGGAGAAGAGGATTTATGCTGACCGGAGGAACCGCTCAGTGCATCTTTCAATTTCTTAAATGCCCCTCCAAACGAACTTTTACTCATTTTTCGACTCTATAGATTGGTCAACCACAGCTTCTTCTTGATTTTCATCATCGCTTTTCGGACTCGTTGAATCCGTTTCGCCACCGGCTACCTTTATATCGGAATCACTCGATGATTCTTTTTTGCTAGACTCAACCGCTTGGCCATTTTTCGGGGTCATATCGAGTTCTTCTTTCACCCAAGGGCGCTTTCCGAAAATCAATTCAAGATCCTCTTTAAAAATGACCTCCTCTTCAAGAAGCTTGTCGGCTAATTTAATAAGTTTATCCTTATTGTCATTCAACAGGTCAATAGCTCTTTTATATTGATCTTCAATTAGCTGCTTAACTTCTTGATCAATAATTACCGCTGTGTGCTCCGAATAAGGTTTTCCAAAGGAATAATCACTCTGGCCAGATGAGTCATAGTAAGTGACGTTCCCGATCTTATCATTGAGTCCGTACACAGTCACCATCGCTTGGGCTTGCTTTGTAACTTTTTCCAAGTCACTCAATGCACCCGTACTTATTTTGTCGAACATTACTTTTTCGGCCGCTCTACCACCCATCGTTGCACACATTTCATCAAGTAGTTGTTCCGTGCGCGTGATTGAACGCTCTTCCGGCAAATACCAAGCAGCTCCAAGCGATCTTCCTCGCGGAATGATGGTTACTTTCACCAACGGAGCTGCGTGCTCTAACAACCAACTCACTGTCGCGTGGCCGGCTTCGTGGTAAGCGATGGTTTTCTTTTCTTCGGTGGTAATTATTTTGTTTTTCTTTTCAAGTCCACCGATGATTCGATCAACGGCATCAAGAAAATCTTGCCGCTCAACTTCTTTTTTACCTTTTCGGGCAGCTACCAAAGCTGCTTCATTGCACACATTCGCAATATCCGCACCACTAAAGCCAGGTGTTTGGCGAGCTAAAAAATCGATTTCAAGTTCCTTGCTGATTTTTAAGGGGCGTAAATGAACATCAAAAATCTCTTTACGCTCCAATAAATCCGGAAGGTCAACGTGGATTTGACGATCAAAACGACCCGCACGCATCAGTGCCCGATCAAGAACATCGGCTCGGTTCGTCGCAGCCAAAACAATCACGTTGGTATCGGTTCCAAAACCATCCATTTCTGTCAATAAAGCATTCAAGGTGTTTTCCCGCTCATCATTTCCACCGGTCATTTGAGATTTTCCTCTCGAACGACCAACGGCATCAATTTCATCTATGAAAATAATGGCCGGTGCCTTTTCCTTCGCTTGCTTGAAAAGATCACGAACTCGACTCGCTCCAACACCCACAAACATTTCAACAAAGTCGGACCCACTCAAGCTGAAAAACGGAACCTTAGCTTCTCCTGCTACTGCCTTGGCCAGTAAGGTTTTTCCCGTTCCCGGAGGCCCAACAAGTAATGCTCCTTTCGGAATTTTACCTCCTAAGTTGGTGTATTTGGTTGGTTGCTTTAGGAAGTCCACAATTTCTTGAACTTCTTCTTTGGCTCCTTCCAAACCCGCTACGTCCTTGAAGGTAACTTTAACGTTGTTGTTTTGATCGAAGAGGGTCGCTTTGGATTTTCCAATATTGAATATTTGACCACCACCAGCGCCACCACCACTCATCCGGCGCATAATGAACACCCAAATAGCAATCATTATAATAATCGGGAAAACCCAACCGAGTACATCGCCCCAAATGTTTTCACGCTTGGTGTACTCTACCATAATTTTATCCTCCTCGCCTTCGAAAAAATCGAGCTTCTTATTGAACTCCTCAACGGTTCCAATATTGAATATGTAGTGAGGACCAGGATTGACACCACCTCCAAAGGGTTGATCGCGAACTTCTTCAAACTTTGATTGCGATAAGGCGTCTTTTCTGATGTATACTTCGGCAGACTCGTTATTAACGATCACCACTTTCTCAACTTGATCTTCTGCTAGGAAGGTCTCGAATTCTTGATAATTCGAACTCTTTACACTTGCATACATTCCGCTAAATAGCTGAATGCCAATGAAGAATAAGAAAATGATTGCGTAGATCCAGTAGAAGTTGAACTTCTTCTTAGGTCCGTTTCCACCACCTCCTTTATTTCCTTCTCCCTGTCCACGTTGAAATTGTTCTTTCAAACGATTCAGTTGTTTGTCTTCTTTCTTGTTTTCCATTTCTTATTTCTCTTCAATAACGCGGATGGCCGCGTCTCCCCAAAGTTCTTCTATGTTGTAAAATTCGCGGATCGATTTTTGAAAAACGTGTGCAACCACATTTACATAATCAAGTAAAACCCATTCAGAGGTGTCTCTACCTTCGATGTGCCAAGGTTTTTCTCCCATGTCTTTACGCACGCATTCTTCAATACTATCGGAGATTCCATTTACTTGCGTATTGGATGTTCCCTCACAGACAACAAAAAAATCAGTAGCTGAGTTTTCGATTTCCCTTAAATCCAGAACGACAATTTTTTGACCTTTTTTCTCTTCTATGCCCTTTACTATCACCTCTACAAGTTGCTCGGGATCTGGACCTTTTGGTTTTCTCATTAATAGACTTGTTATAACGTACGAAGTTAACGATTTTGCACGTCCAATGTTTTGGCCCTCACGGGCCGATGACTTCTTAATTGATTTCGCTAAATGACTCCACTTTTTGTCGGCCGTACACTTATTGAACACGATCATCTAGACTCTACCAATAGTTATGCCTTAAAGGTGCTCAGAAATCAAAACATGCCCGAAGGAACCGTTATTTTCACCGAAAATCAAACCGAGGGGCGCGGACAAGTTCAAAATCAATGGGTAAGTGAATCTGCTGATAGTCTGACCTTTAGCGTTGTTTTGTACCCTCATTTTTTAAGTGCCTCCGACCAGTTTCAACTGAATAAAGCAATCTCTTTAGGGGTTTATGACTATTTGTCAGAGCATACCGATGGGGTTCGCATTAAATGGCCGAACGATCTCTTAATTGGCGGAAAAAAGGTGGGCGGAATTCTAATCGAAAATCAATTAAAAGGAAATGCGCTTGCCTGCTCTGTAGTCGGAATTGGTCTTAACCTCAATCAAAGAAGGTTTCCCAGGGCATTAAATGGAGCAACATCCATCTATAAATTTACGCGCGTACAGTATGAGCCGCGAAAAGAAATGCTTCGATTATGTTCTTTTATTGAAGCTCGATATCTCCAAATACGGCAACGATCAAGAGATTTACGCGCCGATTATTTTCGGGCACTTCATCAAAATGCAGGCTGGTTCCGCTACGAAGATCAAAACGGGCCATTTGAAGCAGAAATAGTAGGGGTGGAGCCTGCGGGCCGACTCATACTTAGAGATCGAGAAGGGAATCAAAGGCCCTACGCATTCAAGGAAGTGCGCTTTACTAATTAAAGCCCTTTTAGTTTTTCCTCAATTTTAGAAATGAAGCTTTTCAAGGGTCGCTCAACCATCATACGCAGCATGGGGTTGAAATCACCTGTAACGAATAATTGAGCATCGCAATGCGTGTCGTCCACCTCACTCAATTCACCGATTAATTGAAAAGAAACAGAACCGGCAGATCCAAATACAATTTTGGATGGAGCAATTTCTTCTTCTTTTTTGAGCTTTACCTCGGGCATTCCTTTTAAAGCGAATTTAAATCCCTCTTCCGAAGACGAAAAATGGGCAATATCATCGGGCATTAACTGTTCAAAGTTCGCCGGATTCTTTAAGAATTCGAATAAATCGTTTGCGTTTCGCTCAATGCGAATAACTGAACTTTCAATTTTCATAAGTTGTCGATATTATTGTCCCCAAGTACTCGGGTTCGATCGCCATTGATTTAATAAATCGAGCTCGCTACTCTGGATATACTGGAGTTCTTGCGCTCTTTCTAATAAATGAGGGTAATCGCTTAAAGTAACTAAATCGCACTGTGCATTCTCAAAGTTTTCCTGTGCTATCGGAAATCCATAAGTGAAAAGGGCCGCCATGCCCATTACATTAGCATCAACATCTTTTAATGCCGAATGGGCTGCCAAGCTGCTCATACCCGTGCTAATCAAATCTTCAACAATGACAACAGATTGTCCGCGATCCAAGTGTCCTTCAATTAAGTTTTGACGACCGTGTTCTTTCGATTTGCTTCGAATATAAATAAACGGAACATTGAGTTTTTCCGCTACCAAGGCACCAATAGCAATGGCTCCGGTAGCTACCCCTGCAATTACATTAGGCGTTCCGTACTGAGTTAGAATGGCTTTTGCCATTTCGTCTCTTAAGTACGTTCGAATTTGAGGATAACTCAAACTCAGTCTGTTATCACAATAAATAGGCGACTTCCATCCCGATGCCCAAGTAAATGGATCATTGGTTTGAAGTTTAATTGCCTTAATTTGCAGTAGAAATTCGGCCGTTTTTTTGGCCGTTTCGCGGTCTAAAATCATGGGTCCAAATGTATGAAGTTTTTGTAAATGATCGTCCTTTCCGCCTATCGGCGGGACCAATACTTTTGCACAGTGATGCAGATTTGTTGATAGAATTAAAAAACGGATATAACGATCTGGAATTAGGAAGAATAGGTCACTTTTCGATTACAGGAGATCTTGACAAACTATGGGATCTATTTCAAAGCACTTTTAAGTTAATCTCGGCTGCAGGGGGCTGGGTCGAGAATGATCAAAAAGAATTACTCGTGATTAAAAGACTCGGTAAATGGGATCTTCCCAAGGGGAAAATGGAAAAAGGCGAGTCTAAAGAAGAATCTGCCGTGCGTGAAGTAGAAGAAGAATGCGGAATTACTGACTTAAAAATCGTGTCTGAATTAAACCCGACCTACCATACCTACCGAATTAAAGGGAAAGACATCTTAAAAACCACATTCTGGTTCGAAATGAAAACGAGTTACTCGGGAACGTTAAGGCCACAGTTAGAAGAGGGAATTGAAGAAGTTAAATGGCTCAAACGATCCGAGTTTTCAGAACTTCTATCGAATACGTACGCCAATATCAGCCGATTGGTACAGGAACAAAAATAGATGCGTCACCTCCGTTTCTGTGCACGTCGCGAACAATGCTCGAACTAATTGCAGCGAATTCTGGGTCGGTTAATAGGAATACGGTTTCCAGTTCGTGATCCATCATTCGATTCGCCTGGGCAATTGCTTTTTCGAATTCAAAATCGGCCGGATTCCTCAATCCGCGCAGTATGAACTGAGCTCCTATTTTTTTACAAAATTCAACAGTTAAACCTTCGAACTGCATTACTTCGATTTCGTCTACCCCTTCAAATGCTTTCTCAATAAAACCAATGCGCTCCTTTCTGGAGAACATATATTTCTTGTTCGCATTTTGTCCAACGCCAATAATTATTCTGTCGAACAAATGAACCGCTCGTTGCACAATATCTACGTGTCCGTTCGTGATTGGATCGAAGCTTCCGGGGAATAAGGCGATTTTGCTCATAACTCAAAGATAGAGAAATTCACTTGCCCATATCTTCTGTGTTCTGTGAATCCATTACAGCCGCTTAAATCCTCTTCCTCCGAATGTTCTATGATTAGTATACCTTCTGCATTAAGAAGACCTTTAGCCATAATTTGATCCGCCAATTCTGCACTCTGGAGGAGGTCATAAGGAGGGTCGGCAAAAATGAAATCGAAGGTAGCGGCTGTTTGTTCGAGAAATTGAAACACATCGGACTTCACAGTATGAATTCCCTTTAGTTCAAGTGATTCGGCTGTTTCAGAGATAAACCGGACACATCCGAAATGCTTGTCTACGCTGGTTATATCTCCACAACCTCTCGAAGAGAGTTCAAAGCTGATACTTCCAATTCCGGCAAAAAGATCTAGGGCTTTCACTCCGTATAAATCGATTCGGTGTTGTAAAATGTTAAAAAGAGCCTCTTTTGCCCGGTCTGTAGTCGGACGAACCGGTAGGTTTTTTGGCGCTGTAATTCTTCGCCCTTTATGTGTTCCGCTTATGATTCGCATAGATGCTGATGAAAAAGAGAGAAGTAATAGTGATCTGGCAGTTCGTCTAATATGGAGGCGAACTGGAATCCATCTGGCCGCAGGCCAAAAGTAACAAAGCGAATATATTTATACGCCATAGAGAATAGGGGAGATCGCTGATCGATTTCTCCGTAAATAACAAGAGGCGTTTTTTCGGGATTCAGCTGCAACTGCTCCATAGTAAAGAGGATGTAGTAAATGAAGTCCTCCTTTGTCTTGAAATGGAATTTATTAAAGAAAATCACTTTGCCATCCGACAGCACTAATAAGTTAATAAGGTCTGTGCCTACTTCAATCAGCAGCCTGGTTTTGTCATCTGTTTGCCAGTTTCGAAGCATTCCGTCTATGAAAACGCTAGAGCTATGAAAACGGATGTCTCCAAAAGAGGGAGGCAGTGAAAGGGGTGGCAAAGCATAAAGGTTATGAGCCTCAACGGCTCGAAGATAGTCATTGCCCAAGGTCTCGCTCGAAAGCGTTGGCTGCATAAAATTGAGCAGGCGGCGCTCCGATTCTTTCGATTGAAATTCCTTCGGAACGAGGGTGTTGATTCCCATATCAATGCTTACACTGGAAGAATCGAAAGATTCAGAAAGAAGAGGATCGGATGCAACGAGTTCGGCCACCTTATTGGAAAGAGCTTCCGGATTATCAATTTTATTGAAGGTGTATTCCCGGACGCCAAGGAAAGTATTCTTTTCTTGATCCAGAACAGAAAAAGAAAGTCCATCCGTATTTAATCGGATGGACCTATGTTTTGGGTGAGCATTGCGTAATTGAGTCGTGTCAACAAAGTCAGAGCTCGCCTGAATTTTATTGCCAGTTACCATTTAGCGTTGCTTCGGTCATTGACCCTACTTGAAGGTCTTTGGCGTTTGTTTGGATTAGGGTTCGATCGAGCCCTTTGAGATAAAGTTCTTTCGGAGCCATAGCCATAAATACTTGCACTACAAGGCCTCCTTCTTTTACGATTTTACCGGCATCCATTTCAAAATCTTTTCCGCCCGAGAAGGGAATCGTGTGCATCGCATCTAAGTCAAACGAGCGAAACAACGAATCTTTAATCGAAGCATATCCGAGCGTATCAATAACGATGGTATCCTTAATGTCTTCTTGTTGGTACAATTCATTGAAAAAACGGTAGCTTGAATCGCGTCGTTGTAATAAGGTAAAGGTACCCGTATCAACAAAAGCCGTTAAACGCTCAAATGAAGGAGCGAATTCACCATTCACTTCTTTATATGCGGCTTGTGCAGTACGTATGGCAATCAGTTTCTCTTTCACCACTTCCATGCGGCGCATCTTCTGATTTTCGAAACGTATAGGCGCTTGGATGATTTCATACAGCCAGTATGACAAGCCAAGAGCAACAATTACTAGGACAACTTTAATTACGAGCGATCTCATTGCGCAAAAGAATGTTTGATGTGGAACAAATCTACAATTTTTTTTCGTCCGAAAAATCTGCATTTAAGGTGCCAACAGCCTTATCTTTGGGCTTAACACAAACTTAAAGAATGGAGATCGCATCATTAAGGCGTAATCTTTTTAAATCTTTTGGATTTCAACCCACCATTGAGCAAGAACGTTTGCTCAATCAAATGGCGGATTTCATGCTCGATTTAAATCCACGACGACTCTTTCTTCTGAAAGGATATGCTGGAACGGGAAAGACTACGGCGGTGCGCAGTATTGTTATCACAGCTCCTTCGGTTCGTCGAAAAACCGTGCTTTTAGCTCCGACCGGGAGGGCGGCGAAAGTAATGTCCTTGTATTCCGGAAAATCGGCCGCTACCATTCATCGAAAAATATATGTTCCCAGGGTAACAAAAAATGGAGGGGTGTTTTTTGCTCGCTTGGAGAACAAGCATACGAATACCATTTTCATCGTAGACGAGGCATCCATGATTAGTGCAACGGGTGGTATTGGCGACAATTCCTTGTTGGACGATTTAGTAGAGTATGTATATTCCGGTGTTAACTGCAAATTGTTATTGATCGGAGATGAGGCCCAGCTGCCCCCGGTTCACAGCGAATTGAGTCCAGCACTCGATGCTGAATACTTAAAATCTAAATACGATCGAGAGATCACGGAACAGAGGCTTACGGAAGTCGTTCGACAGCGGCTCGATTCCGGCGTGCTGTTTAACGCTACGGAGGTGAGGAAGAATATTTCAGGAGAACTTTTGCAACCCCCTGTTTTTAAAGAGATTGGCTTTCCAGATTTTGTGCGCATCCGCGAGGGATTTGAACTCGAAGATGCATTGAATAAGGCTTATGAAGAAGGCGTAGATGAAACCGTTGTGATTTGCCGATCCAATAAACGCGCAAATCTTTATAACGGTCAAATACGAGCCCGAATTCGATGGCAGGAAACAGAGTTGAGTGCGGGGGACTACCTGATGGTTGTGAAGAATAATTACTTCTGGCTCGACGGTAAAAAGAGCCAGAATTTTATTGCCAATGGCGATATTGCTGAAGTAATGGCAGTGCGTCGCATTCATGAAATGTATGGATTCCAATTTGCCCAGGCTACGATTCGTTTGGTCGATTACCCAGATTTAGAGGAACAAGACGTGATGCTTTTACTTGATACCCTTCGGGTAGATGGGCCAAGTCTGGACCGAGAATCGAGTATGCGATTGTACGATCAGGTGAAAGAAGATTATGCCGATCTCGGTTCAAAACACCTTCAGAGGCAGAAAATAAAAGAAAATGAGTATTATCAGGCTTTGCAAGTAAAGTATGCCTATGCGGTAACTTGTCACAAAGCTCAGGGCGGACAGTGGAAACACGTTTTCGTTGAACAAGCCTATCTGCCCAATGGGCAAGTAGATTTGGGCTATTTGCGATGGCTATACACGGCAATTACTAGAGCGACAGAAAAAGTTTATTTGATCGGTTTCAATAATTCATATTTCGAAGAAGAATGAAGAAGTGGTGGGGGAAGACTCTTTTAAGGATTTTTGGTTGGAAGGTAGAAGGAGCTGTTCCAGATGATTTGAAAAGAATGGTGATGGTAGCTGCGCCTCATACGAGTAACTGGGACTATCCAATTGCAATACTAGCCTTCATGGTAATTGGTATACGAATGAGGTATTTTATAAAGGATACCTACACGAAACCGCCTTTAGGCTTTATTTTTAAGGCATTAGGGGCTATTGGTGTGAATAGGTCAAGACGGAGTAATTTAACTCAGTATGCCGTTGAATTGCTGAACGAATCGGAAGAGATGGTGATTTTGGTTCCGGCTGAGGGCACTCGAGGGAGGGTTGAAAAATGGAAAACGGGTTTTTACCATATCGCAATAGAAGCCGAGGTACCCATTGTTTTAGGGTATGTTAATTACGAGAATAAAATTGCTGGAATTGGGCCTGTTTATCATCCAACAGGCGATTTTGAAACGGATATGAATCATATCCAACAGTTTTATGAAGACAAAGTAGGTAGATTCCCAGACCAGTACAACCCTAAGATTTACTGACGAAATACATTTCTAAAAGCCCTTTGTTTTTTGCCTCAATAGCGCCGCGATGCTCTAGTTTAAAGGCTCCTTTAACTTGTTCAGAAGTCGATTGAGAAATATTGATCTTACCGGGTTTTGAATTTTGCTCCATTCTTGCGGCAATATTAACAGCGTCGCCCCATACATCGTATTGGAACTTTGTGACGCCAACCACTCCCGCAACGACTTCTCCTGTATGCAGTCCAATGCGCAAGGCGAGATTCCGATTTTCTTTTTGACTATTGATTTCCTCAACGACTTCTTGCATGGCAATGGCCGCTTTGGTCACGTCCTGTGCCCTTGCTTTATTGCCCGTAGGCATGCCTCCTACCGCGAGGTAGGCATCGCCAATCGTTTTAATTTTTTCAAGTCCGTATTTAGTCATGATGTCGTCAAATGCGCGGAAGTAAAGATCAATTTCATTGACTAAATCGTTGGGAGATAACTTTTCGGATAATACCGTAAAGCCAACAAAGTCGGCAAACAAAATGGTTACATTTTCATATTTACGGGCGGTAGTGGCTCCGTGTTCTTTTAGCTCTTGGGCGGTTTCAGCGGGCAAAATGTTGAGCAGCAGGGAATCGCTTTGCTGCTTCGCCTTTCGGGTTAAATGAAATTGGAAAAAGATAAGTCCGCTTAAAAGAGCGAATAGGACAAAGCCAAATCCAAAGAATCGAGACCTTAAAAATTCTGTTCTTAACTGCGCCGCTTGTTCGGTTTGAGCAAGTTGAGATTGATAAAGAACGGTTGTCATTAAAAACTTTTCTTCTTCATTAATGAGTTTTAAGCTATCCTCAAGATCACGTCGATCTCCCGCTAAGGCGTACGCAATTTTGTAGCGGCCTTCTGTTTTATGAATTCGCTCTTTTGCGGAAATAGCCTTTAAAACAAATTGAAGGAAACCGGAACGTTCTCCATAATACACGGCTTTATCGAAGGTCTCGAGTGCTGAAATAAGGTTTCCATTCCGCTCGTAGAACTCTCCAAACCGAATGTAAAAGTTGGCTAAACGGTATAAATCGGAGGTTTCTTCTATAAACGTTTGTGCGTTTATCCAGAAATATTCAGCCGAATCGAGTTCATTCCTACTTTCGGAGAAATACGCCTGCATTCGATAATAATCGTGAAGTCTTGTTTCCTTCATCTCCAGAAGATGGTCGGGCGCAATTTCTCTGTACAAATAGTCGAGACCTTTAAAATCGTTATTGCGAACGAGTAGCGTTCGATACGAACTCATATACTCTTCTCTCAATGCAAAGAAGTTATATTCGTTACAAAACTCGAGACGTCGTTTAATAAGGTCGAGGTCGACTTCAATCTCAGGGTTTGAAAAATCGACATGCGATCGCCAAAAATCATGCGCAAGCACGTCGAGACTGTCTAATTCGTTCGATTCACGAATGAGTTCGTGCTGTTTATCAAGAATGATATAACACTCCTCAAATCGATTTATGAAGAGATAGAAATTTCTAAGTTCGTCATAGAACCTGTAAAAGGCGAGGTCGTTGTTTTCTTCTTCGAATAAATCTTGAGCCCGAAGAAGTAATTTTAGTGCAGGGACCTTATCTAGGTTGCTATTTAAGGCACTAGCTAACGAAGTCATGCTTTGGGCCACTTTCAGTGAATCTCCTATTGCTCTGGCTAGGTCGAGCGCTGTATGTCCGTTTTCAATTGCCTTTTCAAATTCAAAAGCACCTGTGTACGCTTTACACAAGTAATAATGACTTTGCCACGTTACGTTGAGGTCTTCAGAATTTTCTTTTTTCCACTGACTAGCTAGTTCAATAGCCTCCTTACTATTGTTCATGAGCTGTGCGTTTTCAAAATACAAACTCAAGGCCCTAGCATAATCATTAGGATCGGATGACGAATTCGCAAGCGTAAGTGCATATCTACACAGAGAATCGGATTCAAGAACATTCCCCATACGAACTTTAGTGTGCCGTAATTTTTCTGCAATCAAATCTAGTTGGGCGCTGGTTGGCTGGGCGGTCTTTATGGCCTCCCAGGAATGATTGACGGGAAGAGTCTTTTGTTGCCCATCTGCCCGAAAGGGCAGGCAGCCGAGCGCGAAAATTAGAAGGATGCAAAATACTGGGTTGATTCTCATGGGCTCCCTAAAATTAGGACTCTTTTCTATTCGTTGGAATTAATTCGATATTTTTCGCACACTAACCTAATCCAATTAAAATGAAAAATACGTTGAATTTGAAATCGTTTGCTGCCGGAAGTTTATCGGCCCTACTTGCTATCGGGTTATACTCGTTCACTTTTTCAAGAGATATTCCGCCTCAAGACGGCGGGATAACCTTACAGCAAGCACAAGCTTATCACGGTGATTATAATACCGAAGGCGGAGACAGTATTGCAGGAGTATTAGAAGCGGTTCAACTGGATAAGGCTACAATTGAAATGATTAATGACGTAAAGGCCAAAGCCAAAAGCGATGGAGTACGTATTTATTACGGTAAAAACAGCGATGGAGAAACCATGAATGTAATAGTTGGAACAGATGCAAACGGAAGTGATTTGACCAAAAGGTACATGAATGTTACGACGGGTGCAGTGAATGTTTGCCCAACTGTTTGTGATAGCCGTAGTCCAATTAATCAACAATAAAGAAGTCCTCTCAAAACCATTTTTTTCTTTTCATGTATAGGATCATTCCTATCGAGACGGCTCCCATAACGGCAAGTACAATGAAGTATGCGTTGTGGTAGTGCAATTCCGGCATGTAATCGAAGTTCATTCCGTAAAGGCCAGCAATAAAGGTTAGCGGTATAAAAATTGCGGAAATGAGGGTGAGCGTGTAAATTGTTCGATTCATTCGGTGATCCATTAAAGAGGAATGGATCTCAACCAAATCTTTCAGCGTATCTCTTAGGAATTCGAGTTGATCTACGTTTGCATGAATCATACCCGAAAGATCTTTATAGAAAGGCAGGTTTTTCTGTTGAATTAAATCGCTGGAGTCAACGATTTCATAATGGGTCATTTCTTTCAAAGGAGCTAAATATCGATGCATTAAAATTAGCTCTCGTTTATATTGATTAATGGTTTCTACCACGCGACCTTGATAATCGTTGCTCGCCTTTTCTTCCAGGTCATCAATGTCTTCGCTATACGAGTCGATCATGATGATTTGATGATCAATGATTAAATCGAGTAGAGCAAAAAGTAAATAATCCACCCCGTTTGTCAAAAGTCGCGAGGTAGGCGAGTAAATTCGTTCTTTAATTGCGCTGAAAAGATCGTAGGCGAATTCTTGAAAGGTAATGAGCACCTTCTCTTTTAACAGGAAACTCACATTCTCGCTTTTCAGATTGTCTTGTTCATCAAAGCGGAATACTTTGGTTATAAATAGTATGTAATCGCTGTGAAGTTCTCTTTTTGGATTGTGCCGAACATTCGAAATGTCTTCTAAGATAAGGTCGCTTATATTGAATTGGGTTCCAACTTCTCGGAGAATATCTGGATCGTGCAAACCAATAACTTGAACCCAATGATTTTTTTGAGGATCAAATAGGTTATTAAAATCGGAGATCGATTGAATTTTGGAGACATGAACCCCCGATTCATCGTACTGATAGAGATTGATTGTAATCGGCACATCTCTGTGAGATCCGGTATACTCGATAGTTCCCGGAGGTTTTCCGAATTTGTTTTTATAACTGTGACGAACCGTTTTCATGGGTAGATTTCGCTTTTTCTAGATCAGATTTATAAACGATTGTTCGATAGGGAAATGGAATTTCAATTCCTTCTTTGTCGAACCGGTTCTTCACAGCTTTATAGAGGTCGGTTTTCATAAGGAATCCGGTAATGGGGTCAAGGGACCAAACATTGGCGCGGAGCTTGATTGAAGAATCTTCAAAGCCCAAAACTCGTACCCAAACAATTGGATCGTTATTTGCTTTCTCCTCCGCGCTTCGATTATCGATACAATCGGGATGCGCCTCGCATTCCTCTCTAATTACTTTCATGGCAAAATCGAGGTCGGTGTCGTATGAAACCGAGAAGAAAACGTGCATGTTCGTTTTTTCCTCAGCAATAGATGAATTCACAATGGTTTCCGCGCTGATCACTGAATTCGGAATAACGATACGCCGATTTTCAAAATTTCGTATGACAGAATGCCTTAGTGTTATGTCTTCCACAATTCCCGAACTCATGCTACCTACTTGAATGAGGTCACCTACTCGGAAGGGTTTAAAAATTACGATAAAAAGGCCGCTGATGATGTTACTAAAGGCGGCCTGCGAGGCAAAACCAAGAATAGCGGCGAATATTCCGGCTCCCGCAAAGAGTGTTAAACCGAGTGCGCGAAATTCAGGTATGGAATAAACAACAACCGTAAAGGCAAGGATGTAGAGGATTGCCGTGACCGCATTTTTAAAAAACCGGTATCGTGTTGGGTCAACTTTCAGAATAAGAGAACTGGAATTCAGAAATCTATTTAGAAAGAAATTAATCAGCCGTGAAATGATCGTAGCAATAACGAAGGCACCAACAATGATTAGTGCGTATTTCCAAAAGGATTGATCCCACCGAATTTGAGCGACTTCGTTTTGCATTATTTGCTAGTTTCTAGTAATTGAAGTGTAAGACCTATGGAAGTATGCGCAATAGATACTTTGACTTGACCATTACCGGGCGAGGTAGAATACTCGGATGCCCATCCATCAGATCCAAGATTTAGGTCTAACCGCAGAATTCGGTTTAATTGATACGACATCCCTAGCTGAATCATGGAAGATTCGAAAAAATCATCCACTGTTGAACTTTGATTCGAAGTTGATGAAAACAATTCGTTTGGGTTTGCCACAAGATTGAAATCGGAGTAAATCGAAAAACGTGGATTCGGGTTATATCCGACATTCAAAGTAGTGTAGATTGAAGATCCAGATGAGAAATCACCGGATGAGCCGTAAATTTTCACACCGCTGGAAGTACCGAAACTTACATCTCCAACGTCTACGCCTAAATTGATTAAAAAAGTGGTTGTTGGCACGTTATCATCGAGAAATGGTAGAACTTGAGTTCCAAATCTTCCCATGAAATTCATGTGGATTTTTTCAAAGTCAAAAACTTGATATCGCACTCCAAAATCAAAATCATTTCCGGGACCTATTTTCCTCATGTGATTTCGGTAGAAGGAAGCAGAGATTTCTAAATTTTCAAGTAACCCGTATCGAAATTGGACCGGATTTGTGTGTAGATATTGATCCATCGATCCATCCCAATAAGTTTCGATTCCAAACTGAAGAGTCAACTGTCTCTTTGCCAGAGTAATACTTGAAAATGTTTGACCTGGCCGGTCAGAATTGAGCGAAGAAACATCCTGCCCAAAAGCGATGCTTGTCCAAAAGGAAAGACAGATGAGAATAATGCTTTTCCATTGATTTAAGTTGAGTCCTTTATTCATGTCGTAGCGATTCAATTGGATCGAGCCGTGAGGCTTTCATAGCGGGATAAAATCCGGCTACTGCACCCACAGCAAAGCTGATTGTGAAACCTAGGACAACCCAGCCCCAAGGAACCATGAAGTTGCCGCCCATACTCAAAGCCAAGATGTTCCCAATTCCAATACCTAAAATAACACCTACGAGTCCACCGAATTGACAAATAATAATGGCTTCAATCAAGAATTGCTTCATAATGGTGGAGCTTTTCGCTCCGATGGCTTTTCGAATACCGATTTCTCGGGTTCGATCCGTGACCGATACAAGCATAATATTCATGAGTCCGATCGATGCTCCAAACAAGGTGATGGCTCCGATTATAGTCGATGCAATAATGACACCGCTCAATTGACTAATTAGAATTTGAGAAATATTATCGCTTTGTTGAATTACAAAACTGTCTTCCTCTTCCTTTGGATGCTGTTTTCTCACAGCGCGCATGAGTGCTGTTGAATAACCAATAGCCGATTCTTTTTCTTGACTTGACGGGGCAATTACAGCTAAGCTATAACTCTGATTTGCGCGAGAATATAATTGACGAGCTTTTTGAATAGGTATGAGCACAACTTTGTCTCCACCCATGCCCATGCTGCTTCCTTTTTCTTTTAAGATTCCAATGATTCGGAATTTGTTTTTGGCAACCGATATAGTTTGTCCAAGAGGCTCTTCACCTTCTTGGAAAAGCAAGTCGACGATGTCTTGCCCGATTACGGCAAAGGCTCTGTCGTCGTCTATTTCTTGCTTGATAAAGAAGTGTCCCCCTTCAATCTCGTATCCCGCTGTTAACAGATAATTTTCATCCACTCCATAAACCTGCATGTTGGGGTCTGTTTCTTTGTCGTTACGCTGAATTTGCGCTGTTTGAGAAGCAACAAAAGAAAGGGAAACAGCTCCGGGATGATCGTAACGATCTTTAAAGGTTTGCGCTTCGTCGAGGCTAATGGCGGGAAACACCTTTGGCTTGGTTCCGTTATTCATGAAGAAAAGTTGCGTACTTCTGTTTCGAATTGAGAATGTATTTGCTCCCAGTCGAGAAAAATTTTCGGAAATGCTTCCTCGAATTACATCAATTGCCGTAAGTATTCCCACGAGTGCCATAATACCGATGGCGATAACAGAGACCGTGAGTACTGCGCGCAGCATTTGACTTCGGATCGAAGTAATTGCCTGGCGCACATTTTCTATAAAAACGGACAAATTCAATTTCATGGTAGCAAAGTACAAAATCGAGCCGCTAGGCTCTGTTTTAAAAGAGGGGTTTATTTGCTATTTTCGCAGTCCCTCAGAACTAATGACGAATATAAAAAAGTTCCCTTATGGCATTTGATATAGAAATGATCAAAGAAGTATACGAGCGCATGGGTGCTCGAATTGAGAAAGCACGTGAAATTGTTGGCCACCCGCTAACCATGACCGAAAAAATTCTGTACTCTCACCTTACGGAAGGTATGGCGAGTGAGGCATTTACTCGCGGAGGTTCCTACGTAAACTTTGCTCCAGACCGTGTAGCCATGCAAGATGCGACGGCACAAATGGCTCTTTTGCAATTTATGCAGGCTGGAAAAGCTAAAGTAGCAGTTCCCTCAACCGTGCATTGTGATCATTTAATTCAGGCCGAAACAGGTGCCGAGCTCGATATGGCGAAGGCCTTGGAAATTAACGAAGAGGTATTCGACTTCTTGGCGACCGTTTCGAATAAATATGGAATTGGCTTTTGGAAGCCGGGAGCGGGTATTATTCATCAAGTTGTACTTGAAAACTATGCTTTTCCTGGCGGAATGATGATTGGTACAGATTCGCATACAGTTAATGCAGGTGGCTTGGGAATGGTCGCCATTGGTGTTGGGGGAGCAGATGCCGTAGATGTTATGGCAGGTATGCCGTGGGAATTGAAGTTTCCGAAACTCATAGGTATTCGTTTAACGGGCACCCTGAACGGGTGGACTTCCGCGAAGGATGTTATCTTAAAAGTTGCAGGTATTTTAACCGTGAAAGGTGGAACTGGAGCCATTGTAGAGTATTTCGGTCCAGGTGCCGATAGCATGTCGTGTACGGGAAAAGGAACCATTTGTAACATGGGCGCCGAAATTGGCGCAACTACGTCGATTTTCGCCTACGACGAAAAAATGGGTGAGTACCTCAGAGGAACAGATAGGGCAGATGTTGCGTCATTGGCGGATGGAGTAAAAGAGCATTTACGTGCCGATGACGAAGTCCTTGCCGATCCATCAAAATACTACGATCAAGTAATCGAAATTAATTTAGATGAATTGGAGCCGCATGTAAACGGTCCATTTACTCCCGATTTAGCTTGGCCATTGAGCAAATTCGCCCAGGCGGTTAAAGATAATGGGTACCCAGCAGAATTAGAGGTGGGGCTTATTGGGTCATGTACGAACTCGAGCTACGAAGATTTAACGCGCTCGGCATCGATTGCTAAACAGGCGATCGACAAGAAAATCAAACCTAAAGCTGATTTTACCATTACTCCCGGATCGGAGCAAGTACGTTATACTGCTGAAAGGGATGGGATTCTGGATACTTTCGATCAAATGGGCGGAGTAGTAATGGCGAATGCTTGCGGACCTTGTATTGGTCAGTGGGCGCGTCACATGGACAATCCAGATCGTAAGAACAGTATTATCACATCTTTTAACCGGAATTTCGCGAAAAGGAATGATGGAAATCCGAATACACATGCTTTTGTAGCATCTCCGGAATTGGTGACCGCTTTTGCGATTGCTGGGGATTTAACTTTTAATCCGCTTACAGATACCCTACTAAATGAAGCGGGTGAGCGAGTAAAGCTCGATGAGCCCATGGGAATTGAAATGCCTCCGGCCGGATTTGCAGTGGAAGATGCGGGTTATCAAGAACCCGCTAGTGACGGTTCAGGAATTCAAGTCAAAGTAAGTCCAGATTCTAAAAGGCTTCAATTATTGTCTCCATTCGACGCGTGGAATGGCCAGAACCTTACTGGGCTTCGCTTATTAATAAAAGCGAAAGGAAAATGTACAACAGATCATATCTCTATGGCTGGACCGTGGTTGCGTTTCCGTGGCCATTTAGATAATATTTCGAATAACATGTTAATTGGAGCGCTCAACTTCTTCAATGAGCAAACGAATTTGGTTAAGAACCAATTGACAGGGGAGTACGGCGCAGTTCCAGATACTGCTCGCGCCTATAAAGCACAAGGCTTAGGATCTGTCGTTATTGGCGATCACAATTACGGAGAAGGATCGAGTCGTGAGCATGCGGCCATGGAGCCTCGTCACTTGGGCGTTCGCGTTGTATTAGTGAAATCTTTTGCGCGTATTCACGAAACCAACTTGAAAAAACAAGGAATGCTCGGCTTGACTTTTGCGAACGAAGCCGATTACGATTTAATACGGGAAGACGATACGTTCAACTTTGTGGATCTTAATGAGTTTGCACCGGGTAAATCACTTCATTTAGAGGTAATTCATAAAGACGGAAGCAAGGAAATTATTGAGACGAAGCACACGTACAATGAGAATCAAATCGCTTGGT
Source organism: Flavobacteriales bacterium (assembly GCA_965658225.1). Taxonomy (GTDB): domain Bacteria; phylum Bacteroidota; class Bacteroidia; order Flavobacteriales; family ECT2AJA-044; genus ECT2AJA-044. The sequence goes on from CBFHRK010000003.1 coordinate 91,419, forward strand.
ATAAGGCGGGTTCTGCATTAAACTTAATTCGTTCTGAACAAGGCCTTTAATAGAAGCCTTTACCACTTTGCTTTCGGCCGCAAATTGGGCCTTAGGTCTAAATGCAGTCAATGACAAAAGCATCACGTTATGAACGCGGCTCTAAAGGAGCCATCCGGAGTTGGGCCTTCTATGATTGGGCCAACTCGGTATATTCTTTGGTCATTGCCACGGCTGTTTTTCCTATTTATTACGGATCTGTAACGAGTACCGAGGAAGGGAATCTTGTTCATTTCTTGGGTACAGATTGGGAGAACACGGTGATTTATTCGTATTGCCTGGCGGCTTCATTTGTCGTTGTGGCCATATTGTCGCCCATACTTTCAGGAATTGCGGATTATTCGGGTGCTAAAAAGCTCTTCCTTCAAATCTTTTGTTACATCGGCGCGGCTGCTTGTGCTGGGCTTTTCTTTTTCGATGGTTCCAATGTAGATTTGGCTCTGACCTTGTCGATTATTGCGAGTATCGGTTTTTGGGGAAGTTTGGTTTTTTACAATGCCTTTCTGCCCGAGGTGGCATTTTTAGATCAACAAGATTCGGCCAGTGCCTTAGGTTTTAGTTTGGGGTATTTTGGCGCATCGCTTTTGCTCATATTTAATTTAACCATGGTGTTGAATCCAGAATGGTACGGCATCGCCGATTCTGGAATGGCTTCGCGAATCAGCTTTTTAATGGTCGGCGTTTGGTGGGTACTTTTTGCTCAAGTAACGTTCAGAAGATTACCCAAACCAGAGAATAAGCGGAAAATCACCAAGGAATTATTGGGGAATGGTTTTCGTTCCTTGCGTGAAGTTTGGGATCAATTGTACGAATTACCAGAACTCAAGAGGTTTCTAGGCGCCTTTTTTATGCTGTCGGTAGGGGTTCAAACCATTATTTATTTGGCGAGTTTGTTCGGTGAAAAAGAGCTTCATCTCGATTCCGGTTACCTTATCGGGACCATTATATTGATTCAAATTGTTGGAATGGGCGGAGCGCATTTGTTCTCGCTATTGAGTCGAACTTTCGGAAACATTCGGGCACTGCTATTAGCGCTTGTGATCTGGGCTCTTATGTGTGGAGCGGCATTTGTATTGGAGGCAGATGACCCGTCTGTTAGTTACAAATTCCTGGCCCTCGGGGCTTCAGTAGGGTTGGTACTCGGCGGGGTTCAGGCACTTTCTCGGTCGACTTATAGCAAGTTGCTTCCGACAAATACTACCAAGCACGCCAGCTTCTTTAGCTTTTACGACGTAACCGAAAAAGTAGCGATTATACTGGGGACGTTTTTATATGGTTTTGTTGAATCGATAACCGGTAGCATGAAAATCTCGAGTTTAACCTTGAGTATCTTTTTCATTGCCGCGATTGTGATTTTATGGCCGCTGCGGGCTCGCTTCTCTGCTTATTCCTTGAAGGAACATTGATCGAGACGTACCTCCTCAAAAAGTTCGTCATATCCTGTAACGCGCCCCTTTACGGTTACTTTTTTCCCTTGCCCCAATTGAATGGCTTTCATTCCCTCGCCGTCTAATAGGTTACAAACTACTTGATCGTTCAGAATAATCATGTTTTCCTGAACGTCACTTATAGTCCCCGAAATTTCAACTGTTTTATCGAGGTAAAGTGTGTTTGCTTGGGCCTCATCGGCCCGATAGGCCTCGTGGAGCGATCCAGCCGTGAGGCTGTATTTCGACTTCTCATTCTGAATATTACGATGCGGTTTGAACCAAACGTATAAGAAAATGCCCGAAGCGACTAAAATTCCCGTTATTAAAAAAAGGAGGAGCCTGCGTTTCATAATCGTTTTGTTTTAAGGGATTGTCGTATATTTTCGGAAACAATTTCGAAATGAATTTAAGGCAAATTACTTTAATACTTGCAGGAAGTATTTTACTTATTCAATGTGTGCACGACCCGGTATATCCGAATGGAGGGCTACCGGATGCCAGTGACTCTGGTCAACCCTGTGATCCAGATACCGTATATTTTGAACAAGACGTCCTGCCTATATTATCTACCTCATGCGCCTATGCGGGTTGCCACGATCAACAAACGGCGGCTAACGGGATTCGGTTAAATTCGTACGAGAATATTATTGCGAGTGACGAGGATCTTGTCGTTCCAGGAGATTTGAACGACAGTGAACTGTGGGAAGTTATTACGGAAACCGATCCGGATAAAATGATGCCGCCACCACCAAATAGCCCGTTGACCCCGGAGCAAATAGCAGTGATTCGTTTGTGGATCGAACAAGGTGCCCTCGATTTAGAATGTGGTGGTTGCGATACTTCGGCCTATGTTTTTAGTACTGATATTTTGCCGTTCATTCAAGCGCAGTGTGGAACGCAAGCATGTCATGGAAGTGCTACTGCGGCTAGTGGATTCGCACTTCAAAGCTACGATGATGTATCCTCGGCTGTAATTTATAGAAATATGATGGAGTCATTAAATTACGGTCCTCAAGTTCCTTCTAATTTAAGAATGCCACCTTCCGGAAAGTTAGATGAAAACTGTATTCAAAAGATCCAAAACTGGGTCGATAATGGAATGCCCAATGATTAAAAAACATTTTTTTTGGATGGGGTTGCCCATCTTGTTGATTGCTTTTTCTTTGAATGGATGTTATTATGATAATGTAGAAGAGCTCTATCCGAATACGAATTGCGATACTACGGATGTTTCGTATGCCCAACAAATTAGGCCCCTATTGGATCAAAACTGCTCGTTTTCGGGTTGCCATGGCGGTCCGAGCCCAGCGGCACTCCTTGATTTAAACGATTATAGCGAAGTGAAGAAAATAGCGGATAATGGACAGTTCGAAAGTAGAATTAATCGGGAAGTAAGCGATCCCCAACTCATGCCTCCAGCGGGTAAATTAGGCCCTTGTCAAATTGAAACTATTGAGGCTTGGATTGGTCAAGGAGCCCTAGAAAACTAATCGAATGAAAAGAATACTACTTTTGGCAGTAGCCTTGGGAGCGTTTCAATCCGTCGTTGCCCAGGATGATCTTCTCGACTTTCTTGGTGAAGAGGAAGAGTCGATAAATTATGCTTCAGCTACTTTTAAGGATTCGCGAATCATTAACGTTCAGAGTAATGAAACGGCGGCAAAAGGAGTGCTCCGGTTTGTGATTAGTCACCGATTTGGAAGGCTGAGCGATGGAGCCTATGAGTTATTCGGCCTGGATAATGCTACTATTAGGTTGGGCTTAGACTATGGGATCACCGATCAGATTCAGGTGGGTATTGCGCGATCGTCATTTGAAAAAACCTATGAAGGGAATTTAAAGGTTAAACTTCTCCGACAAAGTAGTGGAGGTAAAGAAGTACCTGTATCCCTAACATGGTATAGTGGAATGTATATAAACGGCCTCCGTTGGGAGGAACCCGATCGAGAAAATTACTTTACCAGCCGGTTGAGTTATGCACACCAAGTCATTGTAACCCGAAAATTCAGTAAATCTTTTTCTTTGGCTTTTGTACCGAGCTACCTACATGATAATTTGGTACGGACTGCTGAAATGAACAATGATCAGTTGGCTTTAGGATTTGGAGGGCGTGTAAAACTGACGAATCGATTGAGTTTAAATGCCGAATATCATTACCGGCTTATCAAACGTGTAGAACAGGATGATCCCTACAACAATAGCTTCTCAATAGGGGTTGATATTGAAACGGGTGGTCATGTATTTCAATTGCATGTGACCAATAGTCGGGGTATGTTTGAAACCGCGTTTATTGGGGAAACCGCTGGCCGCTGGGTAGATGGAGATATCTACTTTGGATTTAACATTAGCCGTGTATTTACGGTCGGAAATAGATAAACATACTCGATGTTCGATTTAGCAATAATTGGGGGCGGCATTGTTGGCGCCGCCACTTGGTATGAAGTTCAAAAGCGCTATCCAAACAAAAAAATAATCCTAATTGAGAAGGAGAAAAGGCTCGCTTCTCATCAAACGGGAAATAACTCCGGAGTCATTCACTCCGGGTTATACTATACCCCTGGATCATTGAAAGCGGAGAATTGCGTTCGGGGTCGAAAGGCTTTGGTTCAGTTTGCTCGCGATCATGGAATTGCGCACGACGTTTGTGGAAAAGTAATTGTTGCTACTGACAAACGCGAGTTACCCAATATGGAAAAGATATTCCGCAATGGTGAAGCCAATGGAATCGAGGGTATTGAGATAATTTCGGGTGATCAAGTAAAAGAGCACGAACCTTTTGTAGAGGCTATAAAGGGAATATGGGTTCCTGTAACGGGCATTATTGATTATGTCGGGGCAACTAAAAAAATGGCGGAAATAGCGGCGGCTTTGCAGCCAGATAGTGAGCTCAGAGTAGGCGAAGAGGTTCAAGATCTCATTCATTACGATGAATATTCTGAAGTAGTTACTTCAAAAACGACTTATAAAGCCAAGGAATTAATTTTTTGCGCAGGTCTTCAAGCAGATCGATTGGCTCGAAAGGATGGCGTAAAGCTACTCGAGCAGGTAGTGGGCTTCCGGGGCGATTATTACGAGCTCACTGAAAGTGGTAAGCACAAAGTAAAGCACTTGATTTACCCTGTTCCTGATCCAGACTTCCCGTTTTTGGGCGTTCATTTTACACGAATGACCGATGGTGAAATTGAGTGTGGACCTAATGCGGTATTCACATTTAAAAGGGAAGGTTACGGGAAAACGGACTTTGATTTAAAAGATTCGTGGGATGCACTGACCTACGGCGGAACTTGGAAGCTTTTCGGTAAAAACATGGCTTATGGGTTCAATGAATACCGCAGGGCATTTAGTAAGAGGTTATTCTTAAAGACGCTTCAAAGAATGATTCCGAGTTTGCAAATGGAAGACATCCGCCCGGGTAGGGCGGGCGTACGAGCATTATTGTTAGGAACCGACGGAGATACCCGCGACGATTTCAGAATCGAAAGAAGGGGAAATAGCATTCACGTTCTCAACGCACCGTCGCCAGCCGCCACCGCCAGTTTAGCCATAGCGGAAAACATTGCCGACATGTCGAAAGAACATTTTGGGTGGAGCTAAACCTTAACGGTGAAGCGTCTGCGTACGGTCGGGTCCGACCGATACCAGACTCACAGGAACACCGCATTCTTTTTCAATAAATTCAATGTACTTATTGAGTGCGGGCGGCAAGGCGTTAATATCGTTTACTCCGGTTAAGTCTTCATGCCACCCCTCCATTTCTTCGTAAATGGGTGTGATTAAATCCTCGTTTAGCGAGTAGGGCAAGTGGCTAATTTCTTCACCGCGGTACGAATACTTGGTGCACACTTTAAGTGTGTCGAAACCGCTGAGTACATCGGCTTTCATCATCATAAGTTCGGTAACTCCATTGACGTTGATCGCGTATTTGAGCGCGGGTAAATCGAGCCACCCACAGCGACGAGGGCGACCGGTAGTTGATCCAAACTCATTTCCGGCAACGCGCATGCGCTCTCCTAAATGGTCTTCTAAT